>HF989504.1:48368-64327 GCA_000432175.1 Eubacterium sp. CAG:786 | reverse complement strand
GTTTTAGTATATTCTTTTGAGCGTGGGGTGCCAAGTTTTATTATACAACATCAAATACGCGGTGTTATTCAACCCGAAACAGTCCCCCAAAAAATAAAAAGGACGCCTTTCACTGAAAAGCGTCCTTTTTATTATAGCATGTATTTACTTCCAGAATTGCCACCATTTCTTTGCAGGAGCTGCCGGTTGTTTAGGTAAATTTTTAGTGTTGACTGCTGTTCCCGGGGCTTTCAGAGAGGTTCCAGCGCCGGTGTTCATATCTGAAAGACCAGTGTTTGCGTAGAACTCTTCACCAAGTGCCTTTCCATTCTCGTCAAGGCTGGCGGTCGCATTGCTTACCAGCTGCAAGACTGTTTTGTTGAGCTTTGCCTGTGGAGAGCCTACTTGGGCTTCCATAGACACCTTCGGTGCCAAAGAACGAAGAGCAAAGTGGTTCATAGCAAGGCTGCCTATGTCGTTCTTGGAAAAACCGTCGTCAGTGGAGTAATTCGCGAACGTCTGTTCGAGTAGATCCTTTACCTTGGGATCGTTTGCGCCTTCCTTGGCGATCTGCAGTGCTGCAACTCTCGTCATATCAGGGTTACTTATACTTGAAGTGTTAAGAATATAGTCCTTATATTTTTGCTGTGAACCGTTCATGGCTGCATATTTATTCTGCAGTGCGACCTGGTTTGTCATTGCAGCAAAATTTCCTCGCATTGGAACCCTTTTTTCTACTACAGTACTTCCGGCATCATATCTTTCTTTCGTATGTTGGGCTACTCTTCCGCCGATCATCTCATTCAGCAGGTGGAAGTCTCTGTCATTGAGTGTAGCCATGTATTCGGGGGTAAGATTTTTCAGCATTTTGAAGTTTGCGATATCCGCTGTGGTGGCTTCCGTCATTCTGCCACGCTCTTGGTCAGTAAGTTCCTGGTCATAGCCGAAATTGTTGACTTCCGTCGGACCGGAGATCTCCGGTTCCCTCTTTTTTATACCGAAGAAATTCTTGATGGAATCCATGAAAGAACCCTGGATAGGCGCTGCGTCCGCATTCATCGACGGCAGCGAAGCAAGCGGCGCTGAAAGAGAACCATGCCCACCGGAGACAAAACTGTCACCCGCATGGTCGGCTGCACTCTCGAATGCAGAGGAAGCATTGACGTTGAAGCCGTCAACGTCTGCATGTACTCCACCCCTCGCCTGCTGAACTACATGCGACAGTTCATGCGCGATAAGATGCTGTCCCTGCGTGCTGTGCTGGTCGAACTGACCCGGCGCGAAATGCACGACATTACCCTTTGCGAAAGCCTCAGCTCCCATGTTCGCAGCGTCCTGGGATTCCCGCAGCTCCACGCCGGAAAGATCATACCCCAGATGCTGCTCAATGCGGCTTTTCAGGCTGTCCTCAAGCTGCAGCGAATGCCCGGAATGCACATCGACATTCTGCATTGCGTCAAGCTTGGACTGGATATGTTCCTGCCCGGGAGTTGTCTGTCGGGTCTGCGGAACGCTCCGTTTCTTTTCTGCATATGTGTTCATACTTTACCTCCTTCATACTGACCGTAATGTTATTCTCAGGTTGTGGTATTTGCGCTCTTCTTTTCCGAGCCAACCTTTAACGTTATAAGGAACAGGAAAGCCGCTGCGGCAAAGGTTATCCCCATGATGTTGGTCGCTGCAGTTCCGCCTGCAAGTATCACAGAATAAAGCACCGGGCTGAACGTCTGAACGATACTGCCGATAACATTCAGCATTGCAAGTCCCTGGCTCACTCCGGCTTCCTTTACGACGGGCATGTTAACATAATAATCGCTTGTCGCGGGAGTTCCGAAGCCGTCGAAAAGCCCCAGCACAGCCACGCTCACCAGAACTATAACAAGCGGAGCGTTTATGTTCAGTATCAGGATAGATACCGCTGCGAGCCCCAGTGAGATAACCACGCATGCAGTTCTGCCTATCTTGCCGGAAAGCGCCTTTAACAGCACCGGCCCTACATAAATGCCGACAAGTCCGTTGATAAGGTACCCATAGGAAGTAGTCACGTCTGGCAGTCCAAGCGCGCTGACAAATCCCGGGAAAAATGCAACCACGAACATCAGACCAAAATTCATCGGGATAGCGACAAGCAGCGTATATCTCAGGAAAGACGGTTTTGCAAGAAGCGACAGCGCGCCAAATCTGCTCTTCTTTTCTGTTGACGCTTCTGCATTATTTGCACGGAACAGCTTCCAGGGAGAGAGCGTCAGCACCGCGATAAGGAACGCGAATATAAATATTCCCGCGATAAGGTAGGACGTATGTACATTCACCGAGCTGGCAATGACTGCGCCGAGCGTTCCACCGCAGGTGATTCCTCCGAGGAGACCGGCGTTGAGCGCAGCGAGGTTTTCCGTGGTATTCTCGGACGTGAGCGAACCAAGGGAAACGAACGAATTGAGCGAGTACTTTATACCCGCAAAGCCCACACCGGAAATGAACCTCAGAATTATCAGCTGCTCCGGAGAAGTAGCCATAAAGCACAGAGCGTTTGCAGCCGCCGATATGAACGCGGATATCGTGAACACAAGCTTGAGCGGCAGTTTTCTGTACAACGGCAGGCAGAGGAGCGAGCAGAGCATCGTAGCAAGCAGTTCCGCGGTCATAGGTATCGACGCGAGGAACGTCACTGTAAGCCCGAAAATCGACTTGTTCCACTGCATTATGAGCACGCTTGAAAACGGTATGCCAACGTACATGCCGGTGTACGCAATGAACGCGCCAAGCCTGAGCACCGGCGCAACCGCGCCAGCCTGCACCGTCTGAGATTCCCGGAAAGGGCGTGATATTCTCGTGAACATCGCGTCCGGGAGTTTCAGCAGCTCGAATATCATTATCAGCGCCACTGCGAAAGTAACCACGAATACCAACAGCATGCCGAGCATCTTTTCGTCGATGTATTCCTTGGATATCTCGACGTTTATGTGGGTGTTCATTCCCTCGTCGCTTCCTATTTTCAGCGACACGTTGTATTCGCTGCTGCGGGTGAGAACATCTGCTGTGTCGGCGTAAACATTCACAACGCTTACATTCCACAGCAGCGGGGAATCTTCCACCTTGTCGGCAAGATATTCCGGCAGGCCGTTCATTCGGTCGTAATCAACGCCCTTTTCATGCAGCCCGTTGATGATATCGCCCACATACTCTGATATTCCCTGCGCGCCCTCGAACATGACTTCCTTGTAGCGCTTCTGATACTCGTTGTAGGATATCACGCACTGCACCAGAAGTCCTGCCATGATGGCGAATACGGGTATCAGGAACATGTAACGGTTCTCGCGCTGCTTGTGCTTGTATGCCTCAGCCGAATCAGCAGCGGCTGTATTATCAGAAACGCACACCGACCTCGGCAGTACAACAAAGTAAATAACAAGCAGCAGAATAGTCGCCCCTATGCAGGACATCGTTACCATGTCGCTGTTCTGCTTCTGCTGTATAAGTTCCTGCTCGATGTCAGAAACGTTATAGAACAGCGCCATTGCGCCTATCTGCGCCCCCTCGCGGTCGTATATGGGCTGCAGCATGACTTCATGATCCCCCGCGTCCGCGATCCGGAACGTCGCGCTGGCAGCGTCGGTGAAATCAAGATTATACACCACATTTTCATTTGTAAGAAGCGCGTTGTACTCGGCTTCCCTTTCGCTGCCGGAATACGACGAATACAACACCGCTCCGTCGGTATCAGTTATCGCTGTGTTGATAGGCACCTGCTCGGTGCTTATCAGCTTGAGCATGTCGTTCAGCACCTTATCCATGCCATAGAAACGCTCTATCTGCTTGCCGTTTCGTATCGAGTTCTCGATATCCTCAACGACCTGTCTGGATACAACGCCGTAATACTGCTGCTTGATCTCGCGGTAGCTCTGCGAGAACACTGCGTATATCAGCCACGAAACGAAGGACATCGCGATTGCGATGAACACAACGAACACCGAGAGTATCCATATCTTTTTGCTTGCCTTTTTTTGCTTCCGGTCCATCTGTTCTCCTCCAACGTTAATTATTGCTGATTATCTTTTCGCACGCTATCAGCATTTCAAATGACGGTTTGAATCCTATCACGTCAGCCACATCAAGGTTAAGCGTCAGGAACGGCGAACTTGCGTATTCCTGCTCAAGGTCGCCGGGCTTGCTGCCGTTGAACACCGAACCAATGATGTTTGATACGAACGGACCTGTTCCAACGGCGTCGCGGGGGTCAACTATCAGCAGCGCTGCGTCGCCCTTTACATACGCGGAGCCTACCTGTGCGACAACGGGAATACCGGCGTCGTAAAATATCTTCATCATCTCCGCTGCCTTTTCCACGGAGGGTATAACGTCGGTGTTGAGGATATATGCGTCAACCTTATCTTCGCTGACCATCTTCCTGTATATGCTTTCAAGCTGGGTGTAATACTCGTTCTCGTCTGCGAAATCCTCGCGCACCAGCTTATACTCGGTTATCCTGAAATCGTTCTGCTCAGCCACGCTGCGGTAATCCGGGAGCGCGCACACTATCTCGTCGCCGTAAACCGAACCGATATTGCTGAACCCGAACGTGTCAAAATAATACTGCATCTGTCTGGAATATGCGGAAGAATCGACATGCGCCCAGTAATTCTCGTTTCCAGAATCCTCAGCGGATTTTATCAGCCCGGAACCTATCGGGTCGGAAACCGCGTACATCAGCAGCGGGATATCAAATCCGAATTCTTCCACCATCAACGACGGCGACGTACCCATCGTAAGTATGGCGTCGATATCCTTATCTACCTCGATGTGCTGTTTCAGGCTTGCGTATATCTCCTCCTGGGTGCTTACGGTGGTGTAGTAATGCGCCGTTTTGTCGAAAGCCATGTAGTCGCTTTCAGCATTGTCCGCGAGCCAGTCCATCAGCGCCAGGGAGTCGGAGTCGGTCTCGGGGTCGAACGGAAGCTCGTCATAGCTTATCCACCCGTCGTCCCGCAGGCTTTCTATAACGTAATACAGCATGCGGAAGGTCTCATTATACGGGTCGATATCAACATATGCAAGTTTGAATTTACCGCCGCCCGGCTTCTTTATCGGCTTGTAGGCTCGGGTTGCCGTCGCTGTGCCGTTGTTGTTATTTGTCTCGGCGTCCACGATCTGTCCACCCTGCGTTATACCATTGGTACAGCCGCAGGACATCAGCAGTCCCGCAGCAGCGATAACTGTTGCTGCAAACCGTTTCAGCAGTTTAATTGGTTTCATGTTATCCTATCCTTTCAGTGATATACCCACATTATTTTATCTTTAAGCGCAGTAAAGCAGGAATTTACCATCATCTTCTGGGAACAGCTGTTCTCGGGGAGCACAAAGCCGCAGCCTATGCTTGCCTGCTCTGCGTATTTCGGCGTGATATACTGCATGAGAGTCCGCCCGACGCCCTTTCCGCGTGCTTTTTCTGAAATAACCATGGAGCCTATCTCGCCGTCAAGGTGTATCGTAACATATCCCACGCGTTCGCCGTTCACCAGCGCGCCGAACCCCGGGTGCTTGTCGATGCAGGCGCTGATGTACTCCTCGTTGCCGAATTCCGCGCTCTTGTACAGCGACAGAATAAACCCGACCCAGCTCTGATCCAGCGGCACTACCGTCACTTCCGGGTTGACTGACGCAGAATTCGAACGGTACTCCGACGACTCAAGGACATATTGTATATAATCCTGGGCCGTGGCGTTCCTGACGTTGCTCTGCACCTCGTCGAAATACTCGCTGCTGTTCACATAGAATGTGCCAAGTTCCCCGTCTATCTTGTTATACAGTTCCGTGAAATCCCCTTTTTTGTCAAGGCTGAAAAGCCAGAAACCGGTGTTTTTCTCACGAACTGCCGCTGAATTTCCGCTGAAATGGAACTCAGGAGCTTCCTCCGTTTCAAGAGTGTGTATCAGAAATGAGTTCTTCATTCTGTCGGTGTTCAGTTTTGCCAATGCTTCGTTTACTGTCATTACCCTTTTTCTCCCTGATGTGTAATATTATTTTTTCAAGACCGGCTACGGTCAGCGACAAACCCACGCCCGCTGCAACACAAAGCAGCAGCGTGATTATAAGCGCGCCTGCATAGCTCCAGGTCCGTTCGTTGATATAATCCTGCGATATCACCGCGGTTATGCGATAATTCCTGTCGTAGATAAGATTGTCTATGAATGGAATATCCTTGTAATTTTCCATCAGCCAGCTGTTAAGGTCGTATATCTTGCTCAGCGCGACCCCTTTTTCGTTCACGGTGTCAAGATCGTTCTGCAATGACATCGTTATCTTTGAAACAGACTGCTGGATCAATCCGTCGATAGTCACGCTGAACTTGAACACGCTCAGCACGCCGTCTATCGCGACCTGCGCGCACACCGCGGCTGATATCACGCTGATTCCCTGGCGCATCAGCTTTCTGCGGGAGCGGCACAGATGTATCATCATTATCAGTCCCGCAAGCCAGCACATAACGCCGACCAGCGCGGACTGCAGCTTGTACTCGCTGTGGTAATCCGCAAGCTTGTTCTCCACGGCGCTGCGGCTGATATCAAGAACCATGTACCCGCAAACCTCGTTGTCCCTCCCGAATATCGGGAGCGTAAGAACATACCTCGAAGCCGACGCGTCATCGTAGACCGAATACACTCTGCCGTCCGTGAAATCCGCTACGCTGAACCGGCTCACGGTGCTTTCAGAGTCGGCAAGGCTGTAGAGCAGCCGATGGTCCGCAGAAAAAATATACGCGCCGTTGGTATAGGAAAAGCACCTGCGCACTCCCCCAAGAACCGACTCGATGTTATAGAAATTCTCCAGGCTCTTGCCGTTTTTCACGCCATATTCTATCTGGCGCGTATACTCCTGTGACTCCACAGCAAGCCGCGTGAATATGATATCGCTGTAAATGCCGCTGAGCATCTCTGTCTTGACATAATACGCACGCTGCGCAGCGAATGCTATCAGCGCCGCCATAAGAAGCGACAGCAGGAATTTCAGCTTGTTCATGGCTTCACCCCATTATGGAATATTTATCGTCACTGCCGGCGTCATTACCACGGAAATAACGCCTCCCCAGTTACACATGCATTTGCTGGAATTATTCAGCGCAGGCTTGTTGCACACCAGCACAGTCGGTGAGCCCGGCGCCCACGGAGCGGCGCACGCAGGGATACACGGCATGGGCGTCAGCACTCCCATGGCTGCGGCTGTGGCGCTTGCAACCGTCGGATTGGCAAGGCTACTGCACATTCCGAAGGTCATGGGTGGTTTGGGTATGTCCATTATCGTTGCAGCGGACATATTGGAGCCTAAAACCGTTGTCTGAGAGGTCACGGTCAGGGGTGCTGGCGCAACACCGAATGAACACTGGCACATTGCCGTGTTTACTGCCGGATTTCCCATTTACTTCTCCCCTTTCAGCTTCAGCTCGCCAACATCGTTTTTCCGGCTCGGTAACGCTTCCACAGAAGCAAACACGACCTTGCTGCCTTTCACCGCCGCGAATTTCAGCGGAATTCTGCCGGTCTGCTTATCTGTCGGGAATATCCCCGGTATCAGCAGGAAAAATCCGTCGCTGCACTGCAGGCGTATCAGCGGGCGCGCTATCTCAGAGCGTTTGTGCAGGTGCCTGAAGGGCTGCGCGGTACGGCATATTCCGTTCTCGCTGCCGGTGAAAGTCACGATTTCAGCACCGGCTCCGCTGCCTATCACAAAATCAAGCGGAAACGCGGGGGTCTTGCCCTCTGAAAACATACGTATCTCCGACGAACCTGCGGAAACGCTGTCCTCCGCAACTCGCATATTTCCCACAGGACGGACGACGTAAAGCGTGTCAATGCCGGCTGCTGTGCCGGTAACAGACGCCATTCGTACAGCTGCCGGGTGTTCCGCAGAGGGATTGAGCGCAATATAATTAACATGTGCAAGCCCGCTGCCTGAGGTTTCTTCGCCAACGGTTATGCGTGCAGTTTCCCGCTGGTAGCCATGCGCCAGTATCGTTATCGTATAATCCCCGGCGGGCAGGTCAGTCACCACGAAATAACCGCCCTGCTTGTACTCGTGGTGAAGCCTGGCGCCGCCCGAATACAGCGCTGCTTCGCTGCCGGAAAGCGGTCTGTTCATGCACCCGTCGGTAAGCCGGAATACGCAGGAAAGCCTTTTAACGACCATGTCACTTAACCTTTCTCTTTACATCTGGCTTAGCGTCAAACTGAGCCGTAGTGATACGCGGAGCGGCTGTTCTCACGCGGGTGGAACTCATGAACACCTGCGAGATGTCCACCCCGAAAGACGGGCGTATCGTCTTGCTGGAATTGTTCCACACGCGCGAAAGTTCCTCGCCGTTAAGCGGAACTATTTCCAGCAGCACGGGTTCGTTCTGTTCCGCAAGCGAACCCACGAGATGTTCCTGCGGTATTGACGGCGTGTCCTTGACGGTCTGCATTGCCCTGCCAAGAATACGGTATTCATCGGCGCACTTCTGTATTGCGGGCGCCTTTGAATGCGCCGAAACAAGCGCATGCAGCTTTAACTGCATGGGTGCGAACCGTTCCTTTGTCGGGTCCTCGGGGTCCGGCTGAAAACCGGTGCGCATGCCGCTGTCCTTTATCATCTCGACGTTGTATATCCATATCGTGAGCTGAAAATCCTCCGGGGACTGTGGCTCGCAAAGCCCGATATTCTCGCGCTTAAGCACGGGTTCAGGAGTGAGCCCGGCACGCAGCAGTTCAGCAAGTGACTCGCCTGCTTCATAAATCGCAGTGTATTCTGTCATTTCAGTCCTCCAAAAATTCACCGAACGGTGAATAGATATCAACCAGGAAACTCCCTGCGGGCTTTCCGTTCTTACGGAAAACAACCTCTGCGCGGCTTGTTCCATTCACGGGCGCAGGCGCTTCAAACTCTGCGGTCTGCCCTATCGCAGTGGTGCACAGCAGATTTCCGTTGTAGATAACGTCGTATTCTCCGGTATCGTCCTCAAAATCGAATTCCATCGGCAGCAGCTGCACCGAAAATTTCACTGTATTTCCGCTTCTGCGGGTCAGCCACAGACCATCGCCCCTCAGCTTTTTCGGCAGTGAACTGCGCAGCGCGCCAGCAAGCCCTGCGCTTGTCCCGCTGCCGGAAGTCAGCGCGCCTCCGCTGGACTTGTCAAGTTCAAGGAGCGATTTCGCGTAATCTGCCTTGCTCGTAAGGGCGTTCATTTTTGCGTCCTCATATGCGGTATTCAACGCGTCAAGCTGCGATGACGATACAGTGCCCAGCCGGAATTCATCGGCGGCTGTATGGTACGCTTCTGCGGCGTCGATGTACGTCCTCAGAGCTTCACCCAGGGAATAGTAGTTCTTCACCACCGTTGTGTATTCTGCTGTGATGTCTGCGGTTTCTGAGATTACCTCTGCGCCGTCGGTAGCGCATATCGTGCCGGGGGTTCCCCAGTCGGAGAGTTCGTCGGGCGAGAGTTTCAGCGCGTCCGTTATAAGATACACGTCGCTGAAATCATGGTCAGATCTCAGCGTTTCACCAGTCACGCTTTCTATTTCTGCTTTCAGCGCGCTGACATCAAACAGCAGGCTCTCTATCTCGTAATATTTGTCGCTGCGCTGTTTTTCCGCTTCATCGGTCTGCTGCTTCGTGCATTCGCCTACAAGGTATTTCTGCGCGAATTCTTCGGCAGCAGACTTCATTCTCTCATAGCGGTCGGTTTCAAGCGACAGCCTTTTCAGCAGGATGTCGTAATCTATAAGATTTTCCGCAAGGGAATACTCCTGCTCTGAATGCGCCGACGCAAACTCGCTGTAAACGCTCAGCCGCTGCGTGTAAAGCTCACTGACGGAAGGTTCTTCCGCTTCGGCTGTTCCGTCGGGAATTCCGGCAGCGTTCAGCGCCGTTTCAAACTGCTTTGACAGCGTTTTCAACTGCTCTGAGTACCCGGAAACTGCATTTGCTGCAGTCACATTCTCGCAGTACAGACCGTATGCAGCCGCATTCGCCGTAATGAGTATTCCCATTGATATCACCGCTGCAGCGGCTGTATAACGCTTCATTCTACCACCTCTCAGAAGCCAAGGCTCTCAAAATCTTCAATGTCAAGCCCGATATCTTCAAACAGTTTTGCGATGTCGCTGCGGTCCGTTGTTTCATCGCTGTCCTCCGCGGGAGGTACGACCTCGCCGGAAAGCGAATGCGCCGATAACATGAGCAGTTCACCGTCGGAGCTCACCCACCAGTAAACCACCGTTTCAGCATATGTGACGGCGTAGCATTCAACGGACTGCTCCGTTATACCAAGCAGCGAAGCCTGCGACGGAAGCGTTCCCTCGACCTTTGCTTTCGCTGCTGCAGACGGGACGTTTATGTCATTCACGGAGCGTATGTTCACGGCAACGCCGCCTGTCGGCAGGGAATACACCGCGCGCACCGAAGCCGGGTCGCTGCCCCGGGCAAAGCTGCATTCCAGTATAACGCCGGAGCCGTCAGTCAGCCGGAAGCAGTCGTCGTACACCGACTTCACCGCATTCGGGAAGCACTCAGCAGCCGCAGCTGCGTCAAGGCCTATCAGCTCGTTCCAGTCAATGAAGCCGTCAAGGAACTGCCCGGAATACACCGTTTTTCCCGCGGCGTTTGTAAGGCTGCCGGACCCGGAGGGCTGCCCGGAAACGAAACAACCCTCGTATTTCATTCCGTTGGGGTAGGTGCGCACTGCGGAACCGCTTATCACGCCGTCGCTGAACGTTCCCGCCGTGACTGTGCCGTCAGCGCCGTATAACGTGCCGCTGCCGCTGTAAACTCCGCTCTCAAACTCGCCTGAATAAAGCCGGGAGCCGTTTTCGTAAAGCGTTCCGCTGCCGGAAAACACGCCCATCTCGAAGCTTCCGCTATAGTGTTTTTCACCGTTTTCGTAATACAATGTGCCGTTGCCGTTATACTTGCCGGCTGTGAACTGCCCGCTGTATTTCAGGTTTCCATTGGGGTAGTATTCCAGCGCGTCCCCGTGGGGAACTCCACCGCTGTACGAACCGCTGTAATGCAGATTTCCGTCGTCGTAGTTCTCCTTGCAGGTGCCCTCCGCAACATCGTCCGTGAAATTACCCGTGAACAGCAGCACGCCGTTGCGCGTTATAGTCCCGCTGCCCTCAAGCTTGCCGTTGCGGAATTCCCCGGACCACATGCAGTCGTCTTTGTAAAGCTCCCCTGCGCCGTTGTACTTACCGTTTGAGAACATTCCGCGGTAGAGCACGGTGCCGTCCTCAAGATAGAGGATACCGCTGCCGCTGTACACGCCTTTTTCGTAGTTGCCTGCGTACTTGTTCCTTCCGTTTTCCCAGAATTCCTCGCCGTATTCTACCGCAGAACCGTCATTCAGCCTGCCCTCAAATTTGAGCTCGGTGAATTCCCTGTCGTAGTACAGCCGGACGCGCCCGTTATAAGCGGATACTGCAGTTTCCTCAAACTGCATGTCCTTTACCCACCACCAGCTGGTGAAAAGCGGGTGCAGGACAAATATGTACAGCAGTACCGCTGCGATGATTATAACAGTTATCAGCAGGACAAGCGATTTTGCAATATATATCCTGCCCCAGTCGAAATAATCCTCGCGCTTTTCGGGCTTTCGCTTTGCCAGCTTCGGGAACTTGCTGACTGCACCCGGCACAGCCGACGTCACCCTGCCTACGCTGAACATATATTTGAATTTACTGCTCACCACCCGGAAAGGGCGAAGCAGCGCATTTTTCAGCACTCGTATTATAAGCGCTATTCCGTTAGCGAGCTTCTTGATCATAAATCACATGTCCTTCCATGCAGGGGCGGTTGTACGTCAGATTTCGCTGCCGTCGTAAATTCGGTATGTCAGCTTGCGCCTGCCAGAGTTTATGTTGTGTTCCGCAAGGTAAAGGTAGTTCCTTGCGGTGCCGTCGTCGGGGGCGTATTTCACGATGTTCATGAAACGCGTCCTTGCGCCGATGAAATCGCCGTTTTCAAACAGCTTCAGCGCCGCGCTGAATTCCCCGCTGAACTGTTCTTTCAGCTTTATCATTGCGTATGGGTCGCTGTCGAACATGTCGTAAAGCCCGACTGCGCCCGTACCTTCCGCTGAAAATTCACCTATCCTGCGGCTGCGGTATTTACCAGCGGGCAGGGTGCGGAATGCTTCCTCGGTGCAGACGATGTACAGACCGCTGTCGTCGCACAGCTTTTCTATCTCTTCTGCCTCGGTAATTACGCCGGAAACCGCGGTAGGCTCCATTCGCTTTTCATCGCCGATAAATCCAAGCAGCACATCGCCCTCGCTTATCACCACGCGGACGTCCGCAGTCTGCTTTCCGCGAAGCCGGCACACCTCGTTGTAGGCTGCCGCGCTTTCCCGCATCTTTATCGCAGCGCGCAGTGCGTCCTCGGCATTGTTGAATATCGCGCTGCAGCCGTTGTACAGGAAATTATACGCCGTGCCGCCGTGGCTCCCTATTATCGGTATCAGCTGTTCGAAAACACCGTTTATGCTTTCAAAGATATCCTGCGAACCCATCATTCGTTCGGCGTCTGACATTCTGAACCGGAGAAGCAGAACTGCCATTCTCCGCTTAGAATGCAGTGACTTATCGACGCGCTCGATCTGGGTTTCACCAAGGTTTTTCAGGAAGCTCAGCGGAACAAAGCGGTAATAGGAATTATTCAGGCGTTCAAGGCTTGTCGTCTTGTCAACGATGTGGTCTGAAAGCGCCCTCACCGACCGCGAGAGTTCTTCTATCTCGTCGCCGGTGCTGATGTTTATCGGGGTGTTGTATTCCCCGGAAGCTATCTTATCGACTGAGCGCTTAAGCTTTCTCACTGCGCCTGCGGTGATATTCTCGATTATCATGAATATCACAACGAGAACCAGTCCCCCGCCGACAAGGAACAGGTTTATCATTCGCTGTATTCCGTCCACCGCACTGGAAAGGCTGCTGATACGGATACCAACTATCATGTATGCGTCGCTGGTCGTAACTGGTATCGATATCCTGCGGACAAGGAACAGCTTTTCACCCTCAATTCCGCTCTGCATGTGGAAGCTCTCGGTATCCGTCATTCCTGTCGCAATGTCCGTCAGGTTAAGCCCGTATATCAGACGGTCTGCATTCGTGCCCGATGGGTAAAGGTCGGTGGAAGCTATAAGGCGCATTCTGCCGTTCTTTATCTCTGCAAGATGGACCTGCGGCTTTTCGTCGTCGCCGTCGAATGCATTCTCCGGGTCAGCGGAAGCTGCCGCCCTGCCCTCTGCAGCGAAAAGTTCCTCATAATCGGAATACTGCGGCTCGCTGCCCGCGATACCGCTCATAGCGTCCTCAAAAGTGTTGGCAATAATCTGCGCTTCATGGCTGTAATTCCCGGTGACTATCTGCTCCACCTGCGGAATTATTATCAGATAGGACAGCGAATACAGCACCATGAATATCAGCATTATCATCAGCAGCGACTGCCGCAGGAGTATCGACAGATGCATTTTCAGAATGCTGACGTAAAAGTCCCATGTGAGTATCGTCAGCAGTATCACGCCCACGGCTACCGCTGCAAGGGTGAGTATCGAATTTATCTGCGTACTGCGGTCAACATCATCGGTGTAAATACGGGACATCACTGAAAAGCTCCCGTAATAGAGCCTCTCGGCTTCATCATGTATGCAGCCGAATATGTTGCCCGTAATTCCAACAGAGATATCTGTCATGTCCGCGGGAGTTATGGATTCCTCGGCATTGATGACCCTGCCGCCGGAAAGCGCCGCTGAAATGGAAAGATCCTTTGACAGCGTATAAATATCGCCGGTCGCAGAATCCATCATATAAACCAGGTCGATGCCATTCCAGAAGCGGTCGAAAACCGCGTCCTGCCTTACGTTGCCAATGGATTTCTCACCGCTGGCGCCGAGCACTGAAAGTCCCCCATGAATCCCCAGCGCGACGCTGCCGTCTGAGAAAGTATACGCGCCATAGATGTCACGGTCCGGAAGCTGATATTCAGCGATTTTCGCGCACGGCTCCGAGTTGTTTTTCAGCGCCGAGAACACCTCCGCTCTGCCATTGTCCAGCAGCGAGAAGTAAACCGAATTGTCGTCCTCGCTGAACGCCGAAATAATGACGGACTGCCCGTTCATGTACCTTGAAAGCTTCTGCGAAAATACCTCGCCCGCGTACGTTCCGTCCTCATAAAAGCTGTGAACCACAGCACGGCTGACAAACAAAGTTGCCTGGTCGAATTCATAGGTCGTCAGGTAAATTCCCTTGTCATGCTCAACGTATATTCCAGCCGGGACGAAGCTTTCACCGAACACATCAGGTGAAAGCCGCTTTTCAAACAGCCTTTTGCCCGCTGAGTCAATGCAGACAAGATTTTTATACGACCCGCTGTCGCTTATGTAATATATATCCCCTGCACGGTCCAGAGCATAGGTGCTGCTGACCGTCTTTTCTGCAATGCCACCAAAGCCGAACCCGAAATTTGATGTGCCGATAAGCAGCGCCACGCCTGTCGTACAGAATATGAGAAGTATCACGATAAAGCTTATCGTCTTTTTTACCATGTAAATATCCTCCGTTTTCTGACAGGTCCTACGCATTTCTGCGTTTTTTGCGGCGCTTGCGGGCACGCCTGCCGAGATATGCGAACAGCCCTTCCTTAAGGTATTCGCTTCGCGTCTTTTCTGCCGATTGCTGCAGGTTTCTCCATGCGGAATATGCTGCCGCGCAGCTCGCGTATTCGCCCGAGCGCATTCCGTCGATGAATTCGCCAATTTCATCGGGAAAGTATCTGTCCCGATGGAACATTCTGTCCAGCATGTTTCCGAGCCTTATGGTGCGGAATTTCCCGCTGCCGGATATGTCGGGGTCAAGCAGCATGTTGAAATGCACCTGACCCTCCCGTGGGTCCACAACTGCGTTTTCCATCAGCAGCCCGCAGGCAGCGGTGCGGTCGTCTGCAAGGTCGAATTCCAGCGCGCCGCACAGCATGCTGTCTGCAAGCTTTATGTCGGCGTCATAGTTCTTGGAGCGCTGTCGGTAATATTCCTCAAATGGGACCCCGTCGTGATAGGCAAACACCGCTGAAAAGCTTCCGTCTGCCGTAACAAGCCCGCGCAGTCCCTTGAAGCGCTTATTTTCCAGGTCGTAGAAAAGGGGCAGCAGTTCGCGGATATAAGTCATATTGCTGTACTGGTCAACTATGAAAATTTCCCCGCTGTTAACGGTAACGTCACAGCACAGCGCCGCTTCAAAACCGGTGTGCGATCTGAGAACTTCCGTGACTTTATATCTTCCGCAGTCTATGATCTCCTGCAAACCACTGCACCTCCCTGGTGATGTTTATTCCTCCACAAGCACGAATGCAGAGGTTCTGGTCACGCCGTCCGCATTGCTGCACGCGATGACCTCGTATGTTCCCTCGACGGAGGGCGCCTGATAAAGCCCGTTCTCGTCTATGCTTCCACCCTCGGGGTCGCTGACGGACCATGTGACCGTCTTATCCTCAGTGCCGCTGACCTCTGCCATGAAACGCACTCTCTCAAGCGGCTTGAGCTTCTGTATATCAGGGCTGATACGGATAACGATATTGTCCTTGTACCTCAGCTGCGCTGTATCGCGGGTGGGCTTATATGCGAACCAGCGCACTCTCACGCTGTGCCCGTCAACATAGTCTGAAAGCCGTATCCCTATGCGGAAAGTTCCCTTATCCGGGCTTAAAAGCGCAGCCGCCTGTATCTTCGGGACTGCCTTTTCACCCTTGACCGCGAATATCTCCCCGTCGCCGAAAAGCAGTTTTCTGCCGGTGTCGTCGTCGTATTCCACCGAAACCGAAATGCTTACATCGCCTATGCCGAGATTATGCGGGATATCATCCGAAAAGAACCTCGCATTCACGCGTATCGCACCCGAAATCGGAATATCGCAAACACCGGAGGACGTCGCGTAATCGTACGCCTCCGCAGACGGAATGCC
>HF989504.1:46801-48333 GCA_000432175.1 Eubacterium sp. CAG:786 | reverse complement strand
GAAATTGAGCCGCTTGTCTTTCTTGCTGTAAGCTGCGGAAACCTGCGGCTTCTGCCAGTATTCCAGCGTTTCGACCTCGGTGCTGACGCCGCCCCTGAACACATTCTCAGGCTTTGCGGAAGCTGCGGGAACAGGCTCTGCAGCAGCGGAGGACGCGTGTTCCTCCGACGGGAGCGCATTCACCCGCTGCGCGAAAGGAAGCGGGGTGATGTGCTTGATGATGAACCCGGTGCCGATGTTCATGCAGTCCACTTTTGCAAGGTATATGGGGGTATTTTCACCGCCAAGGTGCTTTTCAAGGGTGCTCATTCTGGTTTCGCGCATGAGGGAGCAGCTTTCTGCGTCCTTACAGAGATACACCTCGGGGGCGTCCACCTGCACTTTATCGGTGAAATCGCCCATCTGCACTGAAATAGTCGCCTTGTCCTTGTGCAGCGGCACGGAAATATCAGCCGCTTCAGCGCAGTTAAGGCTGAAATCCGCATTGAACACATCTGCCCCAAGGCTGGTATCCTCGGTGAAACTCAGCCGCGAAACCTCGTCCCCACCGGAATGGAAGTAATCCGCGCTGAACGAATACGCGAACGAAACCTGCGGGTCGTCAATTCCCTTTATGACGATAAATCTCACCGTTATCTCATCGCCGGAAGCAGCAAGCTTCGGCACGACCCTGACTATCCTCAGCCCGTGGGAACTGTACACAACGGAAACACTGTTCACCCCCGCGCCGCCGTATATCTCGGAAAGGTCCGGCTCATCGGTGGAAAGGAACAACCTGTAGCCCTCTTCGATCTTATTGTACTGCTCGCTGCCGCTGTCCGCTGCGCCGATGTTGTTCACCGGCTCGCGGTTTTCCTGTGCGTACTGCAGGCAGAGATAAGCGCGGTCTGACTTTTCAAGGCTCTCACAGCCATCTACCATACGCAGCTTTCTGATAACGGGAGTGCTCACGCAGATCTCTCTGCCCATGTAGTCAAGCGCCATTCCTGTTTCAACGGAAAAGGAAACGTCGTCGTTGCGGTAAACTCCAAGCCCGCAGACTACACCAGCGCCGTAAATAGTGCGGTTGAGAAGCCTGCGCTTGTTGTTGAAATAACGCTGCTCTGTTTCAAAATCCCTGGCAGTCAGCATTTTGCCGTAGAAATATCTGTTTCTTTCAAGCGGAAAGAAATTACTGTTCTTCATCGTTGCTTCCTCCTAAAATAATATCTCCGGCGATACTGCCTGCGTCGGCTTCCGCGCAGGAATATCCGCTTATCACTGAATTCACGCCGAGATAAGTGTGGTTCTCGAGAATGACGTTCTTTTTCAGAATTACCACCTCGGCTTCGGTGTAGGCTGGTATCCTGTTTTTCAGCTTCTCGGTGAATATATTGGCTTCATGCGTGTCCGAAAACGTCTTTTCCGGCAGCAGCACATAGAATTTATACGGATCAGTGCCGAAAAGCCGTCTGTAGACCTCGCGGTCCCTGCCCTCGCTGACAAGCTTCTTTACGCTGAAATACTCGATTATATTCGGCTTTACGCCGTAT
>HF989504.1:42190-46765 GCA_000432175.1 Eubacterium sp. CAG:786 | reverse complement strand
TATTCCTGCTGTATCCAGTCTGAAAGTCCCTCGCGGGTGCCCATTCTGCGGTGATCCGCTGCAGTCCTGCGAATTCTTTTACGGAGCTCGTCGGTGCTGAGATATGCGGCGTCCTCCGTCATTATCCACTCGGCAAGGTAACGCAGCATTTCGCCGTCGGCAATGCGGTAATCAAGCGAACTGCGCGCTTTTGCTATCCGCTCGTCCATGTCGAAGAATATGCTGTCGAATATGGACATGAAACGCGTCATAAAGCCGTTTTCACCATCGCTGGCGCGGTACAGTTCCGGCAGGTACTGCATCATGCTCTCGCTTTTCAGCAGAAGTTTCAGCTTCGTGAGCTCCACCGGTTCGCGGTCGAGCATCATGAAATCAAGCTTTATCCAGATATATCTGCCGCGAAGATTTATCGGTCCGTCGGTGCAGTTGGTATAAAGCGGTGTGAAAAGCCCTCCGATAAGCCGCAGCCGCTCAGCGGGACTTACCGACGCGTCTTTCAGCAGGCTGTCAAGTTCAAAAGTCCTGCCGTCGGCTGAAACCACCGTGCTGTCCGCTGCGTAAGCGCTGACGCGCATTATCGTGTTTTCACCTGTGCGAGCGGTTATCTCCAGGTCGCGCCACATAAATCCATGCTCGGTGGAATCCGCTGAGCCGGTTATCACCGTGCATTCAGCCGTCCCTGCCGATGAAATCATGCAGCTGCCTGATATCTCCATGCCGCTGAGCAGGCATCGCTGCCATTCCGACGGACGGTTGAGCGTTATGTAAGATCTTGATCTGTTCAAGGCTGTCCCTCCATTTCCGTCGGTTTATCTTTCCGCTGTCGTAAGTTCCACCGTGCCGCAGCAGGCAATAGCATGCGGGGGTATCTGAATTCCGGAAGAGGTGCGCCTGCATTCCGGCCGGTCGGCGCTTATCCTCAGGTATTTTACGGTGAGAACTCCCTCAATGCCGCACAGCGCCGCAATTAAGTCGGTTTCGCGCACCGGCTCACCAAATCTGCTCCTGCCGCCTGAATAAACGCTGAACATTCCGTGGAGCAGCTTTTCGGCGCTGCCCCTCACCTGCGCGACTTCACTCGTCCCGCAGACTATCTCGGCACTGATGTTCACCCTGACATACAGCGGCGCGCAGGTCTTAAGCTCGACTGTGAGCAGCCTGCACTTTTCCATGTGCTTCCTCACCGCTGACAGGAACCTTTCGTCCGGCACCGGGTAGCTGCTCCTGCTGTAAGGGAGCACCGCAAGCGTCATGATACCGCGCAGTTTCTCGGGAGGCGCGTACTGATCGTCCGGGTCGAAAAACGGTATCGCCCTGACGTCCGCTACACGCAGTCCCGGGGTTTTCAGCGCAAGCCTGCGGTAATCCCCGTCAGATACGGCACGCTGGCAGTCAGAAAGCTCATATCTGAACCTCCTCAGCGCCGCTTCAAGTCCCTCGCGGTCACGACCGCCCGCGCCCGCGGAATACTGCCGTACCGGGTATTCATTCCGCGCGGTGCGCACTGCACGTAAATTCCCCGCAGAAACATTGCCGGATGCGCCCCTGGTCAGCGAGCAGGATACTATCAGTATATTATCGCTCCCCACCGGGGGAACTTCCCCGTTCTCATTATCGCCAAACGCGATTACTCTACAGTCCTCATCATATGTGAAAACCCTATCATACGGACCTGCGAGTTCCAGATCATCGATATATGAATATTCGTTCCACCGCGGGAACTCGCTGTCGCTTCTGTCCATCACCATTATGCGGAGTTCTTCCGTGAGCACTGTGCCATCGGGGTCAAACGCGAATTCCTGACTGGAAAGACCGTTTGATGAAAGCGCTATTCTGTTTCCGAAATCGCCCGTGCAGAAAACGACCCTGGCGTTTGGCTTCCCATCGTCCGCGGTCATTCCGGAATACTGCGAGAGGTCATAGCGCAGCGTTCCGTCTTTAAGCTGAAATTCCGGCTCGGGAATGTCAAACCAGCCGTGGCAGTCGCGAAGCATGAGCATTCGCTCACCATTTAATGCAAGCACGTCGTCCAGTTCAATCTGCCCGTCTTTTATGAGCAGGTCTGCAAACGCGCATTCCCGGCGCTTTTGCGTGAGCTTCACTGTGTTGGTGTATATTCCTGAGAGCAGCGGCATATCCTCGCAGCCGCTGTATTCCACCCGCGCGCGAAGCCATATCCCAGTATGGGGGGCTTCCTCAGCGCATTCTCCGAAGTCGCTGCCGGTACCCAGTGTGATCCTGCCCGGGAACGACAATGCGTGCGTTTCATCGCCGACGACTGTGCAGCTTTTAAAGCCGCTGCGCGTTGAGTATTCCCACACGATATCGCGCGGGGCGCCGTCGCCGGAATATGCGTTCCGCGGGACTTCGCACCTGTCCTCGGTCATGATATCGAATGTAAGTTCGCTCAGCGGCGCGTCAACACAGATGTAAAGGTAACGCCCCGTGCATTCCAGATCCGCGCCGAAAGGATAGAACACCGTTCCCGGCTCTGATGAAATTCCCGTCACGTCAACGTAACCGTCCGCGCTGCGCATGAACACACTTTTGACGGAAAAGCGCTGGCTTTCGAAAGGCGCTGTCAGCGTGAATTCGGTACCGTCGGCAGAAAGCGCGACGCTCCCTGCGGGCAGCCGCTCCGGGACTTCTCCGTCAAACACCAGGCTTACTTCCGACGGCGCTGGTTTACGGCGTTCGGTGCCCGCAAGCAGGAGCATGGCTTCCCGCGCGGCGTCTGGTATTCTGTCAAGGGTGTACTGCTGCATTTCTTTGAGCCACGCGAACAGCTCTATTATAGTGATACCGGGGTCGTGCTCGTTGAAATCAGTCCACTCAGGAAATATAACGGGAATGCGTCGCTTTGCCGCTTCGACTATTTCATTGTAATTCTGATCGTCCAGCTTTGGCAGATTGATCATTGCGGAAAGCTCCTTTCATCAGTTTTTGCTGTCACAGCCCTGAGGCGCCGTCTATCCTCACCGTGTGCACGCCCGTGACCGGCAGGAAATACGGGTAATCAGGCTTTCTGTCAAGAGGAATCGCTGCAGATACCCCGTCGCCGGAATACTCGCCGGTGAGAAGCACTCTGGTTGCATACGCGACATTCTGCACGCCTTTCAGCGCCGCATAAATATCATTTTCACACGGGACTGCCCCTATGCACGCGGTCGCTTTATCGGTGAGCCGCGTGACTGCATGGATTATCTCGCGCTCGGTCTGCGCGGCGAATTCTACATTCTTTATGACAACGGATATATCTGCGCTTATTTTCAGCGGTCTGACGGGAATTACCGCCAGCCTGCCGCCAAATACCGGCTCGCAGCACGCGCGGGTGCGCAGATATTCCTCTATCCTGCGGCACAGCGACAGCGCATAGGAAGCCGTTCCCATATCCGCGGGCTTTATCACGACTGTCACACAGCCGCTTTCCTGCGCGCCGGAACTGTTGACGCCGGAGAAGCACTTCACCTCGCCGACTTCCGAAAATTCCTCCGCGATGATGCCCTCGTAATCGCGCACCGTGACGGCTCTTCCTCCGTGCCGGATACGCTGGGCGCCTATCTTTCGTATCTTATCCAGCGACTGCGCGTTGCTGCCGCCGCAGGTGGGCAGGATATTCGTCATGCTTTCCACAAACGGAATGCCCGTGATAAGCCCGTCAAGAGCGCCCGCAGGCAGGTTGCCGGAAATTCCACCGCCCCAGGAGTAATCTATGCTCACATCAGCGTCAGCGGAATATGCGGGTATCTTTCCGTTGGTTCCGTCGCCGAAAGTTATCACGCCGGTGGAACTGTCGAGTTCGTAGCAGCGGCTTTCTGCGCCGCAGCCTGCAAGGCTTTCGGTGCATTCCCACTTCACCCACCACTCAGCGGGAAGCCCGTCGGGACCGTTCACGACGCGCACTTGTGTTCTGCCTTCGCGCGAAAGTGACTGCAGTTCGCTCACCGGAGTTTCGCCGAGTTCGTTCACCCAGACTTCGCAGTTTATCACCGGGCGGTAAATAAGATGCAGCTTGTGGTTTTTCTTTCCGGCTGCTGCGGAATTACGCTCACCGGCGACGCTTATCTGCTGTATCAGGTCTACCGCGTTCATTTCAGCCGTTATAAGCGTGGGACTTACTGCCGCGCTGCTTCCGAAAGGCTCTTCAGCGCGTATCCAGTAGCCCTTTACGCCGAAAATCTCGGTTTCCGCGATATCGTCGGGGACATACATTGAAATGATACCGCTGCCGCAGAAGCCCCGCGTTCCGTCTGTGACTTTCAGTTCGCTCCAGTTGCCGGGCTGGCTTGCAGAACAGCAGCTGAAATTCAGCGCGCGTTCGTCCGTTATCTCGCCGTCGAAGCCGAGATACAGGTTCACGGGAAGCCCGCAGGGGGGCTGGTCGAACCTGAAATATACGGTCCGTCTTACGTCCGGCATGAGTGAAAACAGTTCCATGCGGGTACGGGTGCCGTTCATCTGGTATGTAGTCATTCTGCAGGAATTGCAGGTGGTCACTTCGGAAGCGGGTCGCATTTCGCTGCCGTAATCGAACCGCAGGTCAACTGTTCTCACCAGCGGAATGAGCCAGCGGCC
>HF989504.1:30622-42145 GCA_000432175.1 Eubacterium sp. CAG:786 | reverse complement strand
CGTCGCGCACCCGCGCCCTTATCCACAGACCGGAACTGGAATTCTGCACGGAAGCTTCCATATCCGACGGGCAGATGAAGCTTATGCGCCGCTTTCCGTCCTGACCGGAACATGAGAACATATCAAGGTCGCCGGTGACGCTTAGCCTTGCCCAGCCAAGCCCGTTCCAGTATTCCCACAGGACCTCTGAAACAAAGATGTCGTCGGGCTGCTTTACCCTGATGTCGCTCTTATCAACAAGCAGCTTCTGCTCGAAATCAGGCTCGTTCTGCTGCTCGCCGTCCTGTACTATCACCGTCGCAACTGAAACATCAAGCGTGACAAGCGCGCCCGCCTTGCTGAACACCTCGTCGGAGCATATGTACAGCGAGTCGTAGGCATTCGGCTCCCTGCCGAAAGGGTAAACGCTCTCATCGCCAGGAAGCTCAGTGTCATTGAAATACATCTTGTCTGGCGTTCTTCCGCGGAAGGTTTCCGGCTCGTCAGTGCTGCGGCTGCTGATGAGTACTGCGTCTGCGGCAATAGGCTCTGAGTTCCCGGTGCGCTTCATTTCACAGGTGATACGGTAATGCCCGTTTTCCTCGTCGGTGACATTGTTTTCGTCAACGCGCGCTGCCTTTCCTGCGGGCTTCGTGAGTATAATGCTGCCGTTACCCGGAGCCGCTTCAAGGGGAATAGCGCCGTTTGTTCCTGCCATCGTCCATGTAACGCTGTCGCTCTGGCAGAGCATGGCTGCGCGCTCGTCGTCCTTCACGCCGAACGAACCTCCCAGCGCCAGGGTTATCTCAGCCGCGCCGTCAAGCTTAAGTACGCTGTCCTCGCAGAGTGTGAAGCTATGCTGCTCGATATTCTGCTTTGCGTCGGGTCTGAACGGCTTCACGGAAAGCCCCCCGGCAGTGACGTCGGTGCGTGTTATCACATCGTTCTGCGGGTCGGTCATAAAGATGTCCGTAAGCGCTGCGGGAACTGCGAAATACCCCTGCGCGGTTTCAAACACTATTCTCTCGCTGTCGAGGTCGGTGAAAAGCTGGGAGCCTTTCTTTATGAACACGCGCTCCTGAGTACCGTCTGCAAGCCTTGCAGACGCCACGCCGACTGCCGGGGAAACAGGCTTTGCAGAAACCCCGAGCAGGTTCAGAAATTCCAGGCTGCATTTGTCGGGGAACCTGTCGAGCCGGTCAACAGTCCCGCAGAACATCTCAGAGAAGAGCACAGCAAGCGCCGTGCCGCCGTCGGGGTCGTTCTCATTGAACTTCCACTCGGGGGTGTACGCCCTGCTCTTTTTGCCTATCAGGGCAAGGATATCGCTCACTGTTCTGCCGTCAAGCTTCGGTGAATTCATCTGCCCTCTCCCTCCATCATGTAGAACGGATATACCATGTTGAACTGGTTATTCGTGACACGCAGTGTGTATCTTATGTTTATCTCAAGCACGCCCTTGTCTCCGCTGCCGCTTTCTGCTTCTACCTCGACGTCCTTTATTCTCGGCTCCCAGCGCTCCAGCGCCTCGCGGACGCTCTCCTCAAGTGCTGCAACGCGCTCGGCACGGTCGTCAGAAAAGAGAAAATCACCTGCGGAGGTGCCGAATTCCGGCAGCATAACGCGCTCTCCGATATTCGTGCGGAGGATTATGCGGATCGCTTCCTCAACGTCTTCTTCGGCGCTGCTCATGGCTATGCGGTCAGTCGCCGGGTCTATGCTGAACGGGAATTTGAATCCCCTGCCCATGAACCCCTTGTTATCTGCCATGATGTTCCCTCCAGTCAGTTGATTTTTGTCATTGAGCCCTTTACAGTGGCTATTCCGCTGCTCTTGACTGCAACGGAACCGCTTCCCTCAAGGGAGGCTTCTCCGCTTGCCTTTATGGCTACCTTGGCTGAATTCAGCGTTATCTTTGAGTTGGTCTTTATCTCAACGGCGCCGGAATTTCCATCACAGCTGATGGTCACTCCGCTGCCCACCTTTATCGTGAGTTTCTTGTCGCAGGTGAGTTCCACCGCGCCGGTCTTGCCGTTGATGTCGAGCTTGTTCTTTCCGTCCGTAACGGATATAATGTTCTTTTCATCGTCAAAGGACATTTTATGCCCCTTGGGTGTGGACACCGTTATGCATTCCTTTTTCTGCTTGTCGGTGAATTCCACGAAGCTTTTGTTCGGCGTTATGAACTTGAACGTTTCATTCTTGCCGTCGCTTATCGTGACAGGCGGGGTGGATTTCTTCACCCACAGGCTGCCAATCACAAAAGGACGGTGTATATCGCCGTTTTCATACGCAACTGCGACCACGTCGCCGACGCCAGGGTGCATGAAGCAGCCGTATTCCTTCCCGCCAAACGGGGTAAGGCAGTATATCCAGCCCGTTTCACCGACGTCTTTATCCGAGGTGAGATACTTGCACTTCACCCTGCCCTTGTTCTTGGGGTCCTTTATTGCAGTGACTTCGGCAAGGGCTATCCCGCTGCATTTCTCCATGCGGCTGGATTCACCGCTGCCTGCCATCATCTCTGCAAGTGAGCTCATATCGTCACCTCCTTAATCAGTCGGGGCACAGAATGAAATATTCGTCACAAAGCCGTTTGCGTCGAATGTATGCTGCACAGCCATGACGTAATATGTTCCGTTCACCTTGGGGTCAAGCCCTCCGAATTTTATCTTCTTGCCGGGCTTGAGCGATTCGTTGCCAACCACGCGGGCATTTCCGCGGCAGAGTTTAAGGCAGCTCTGGCGCATGAGAGCCTCGGCATAGGTTTTGGCTTCCTGCTGGCTTTTTATGGTCTTGCAGACGACTTCCCTCACCTTTGATTTCACCGGGGAGCACAGCGAAGCCGCTGTCTTTCCCGAGCCGCTCAGCGGGGACGCGTCCGCGAAGAAATCATCAAGCGTATCAGGCACAGTGCCTATTACGCGGACTTTTCCTATCTGCTCCGAAAGCTCCACAGTACGGTTGAACGCCATCAGGTCCTTGCCCCATGTGTAGCTTGCCTGCACAGTCGCGGAGGAGTAAATGTCCTTCACGAATTTAAGCTTGGTACCGGACATATAGAACGAACAGCCAGTCAGCCGCGCAAGCATGCATATGTATCTGTAATCGTCCATTTCATACTGCGACAGCGGATATTCCTTGTCAGCAGCGCCGGGAACGGAAACTGTCACTCCCTCGGTGTAGCTTTTCACCGGGTCGAGCAGCTGGGTGACTATCTGGCTCACGCTCTTGTTCTCAAATCCCTCGCGGGAAGTGTTCCCCATAAGCAGCCCCCGGGCGTCCAGGCAGGAAATCACCAGCGAAACGCCGTCGCCGGAATAGCTGACGCTTGTGGAATTGATATACCCCATGAACACGGTCTTGGGCAGCTTGTAGCCCATATCCACCTTGATCTTCTTACCCGCAGCCGCCCTTGAAATGATATTACCAATGGTGCTGCGCTCGTGGTCGTAATCGCAGTAGACAACTATCTCGCAGCTGTTTGACATCTCGGAGGCAGTCAGCTGAACTGTCACGGATTCTATCATCTCGTCAGACGCTTTTATCTGCGAACCGTCGATATAGACCCTGCACTGAGGTACAAGCACTTCTTCCGGCACCAGTGGCATTCAGGTTCCCTCCATTCGTTCATAATACCGGTGGAATTATGATATCCATGCCGGATTCAAGTCTGCGCGGGTCGTCGATGTTGTTTGCCTCGGCGATCCTGCGCCACTCGCTGCAGTCGCCGTATTCCGCATAGGCAAACGCGTACAGCCTGTCGCCCTCGGATATCGTCCTTGCTTTTGTGCGGTCGGGGGAGTTCCTCACGTTATTGTCCTTCTTGTCGGAAATAAGCGAGATATCCACAACGGCGCGCACGGGCTTTCCGTTGAACGCGAACATCGTGAACCGCTGCGATATCGAATTGATGTACCCCTTGAAGCTTATCGAACCCCACACGAATTCCACAAGGCTCGGCGCGTGAGTATCGGAATTTACTGTCGTAAGCTTCATGAGCGGTTCTGTGAAAGTCCGCACGTCCATCTTAAGGAGATCTACCGCAAGCGCGGAAGCTACAAGCTTGAGCTGATTGGAACTTTCGGCGGCATTGTAAGTATCGAACAGCAGGCTGAAACTCATCACTTCCGCTTCGCCGCTTACAAACTGCAGCACCGGGCGATCTCTGCCGGGTATCTTATGCTGCGCGTAATTCACCGAACGCTGAATTGTGAAATCAGTCGGATTAAACACGCAGGGAATACCAACGCTGCCGACGACTGCGCTTGCATTCAGCAGCTGGTTTGCGCCGTCAAGCACCTTGAATTTTGCTTTGACAGGACCTATCATAATGCTCTCTCCCCTCTCACAGACCCATTCTGCGGCGTTCGCGGGTCAGTTTGGTTTCTATGCGCTCGTATACCTTATCCGCGAGCCTGGAAAGATCCTCGCGGCTGAGCGAATCTATGCTGCTATCGGTGGATCCCACGATAACAGGGCGGTTGTTGACTGTAGTCTTTCGTGTGGTGCCTTCCTGCTCGGGCTGAGGCTTCTGCGGTTCTTTCAGCTCTATTGGCGGTAGTTTGCTCATGTAAGGGTCAGCAGCCCAGAATCTGTCCATTTCAGACGGTGGAACCAGCATCACCATATTTTCAGCGCCGCCAACTGTGCGGTATTTGAACGGCTTCTGCACCGTCGGCTGAACGACCGGCGCAGCCGCTTTCTCCATAAGGCGCTGAATATGCGTTGTGGTTTCGTTCACAATGCTTCTGCGGACGATATTCACACTGCGCAGTACCTCGCTGCCTGATAGTTCTGCGGTTGCAGAATGCTGCGGTTCATTTTGGGCAAGAACCATCTGTGCGGGCTGTTCCTGCGGCTCATCAGGCGCTTTCACCTGACCGCGGCTTTCTGCTACAAGCCTGTCGAGAGTTTCCAGCGTCCTTGTGTCAAGCCTGCTCCTGAAAGACCCGGCAGCTGCCTGCGCCTCGCTTTTGGGGGTGAATACCGTATCCGTATGGTACTGCTCCGCGCTGTGGATTTCCGTTGTGCGCTCGGCTGGGAGCACCGTTCCCGGTTTGGGAACTTCGGTGGTGCTTTCCGTATGGAACTGCTCCGCGCTGCGGATTTCCGTTGTGCGCTCGGCTGGTAGCACCGTTCCCGGCTGGGGAACTTCGGTGGTGCTTTCCGTGTGGAACTGCTCCGCGCTGCGGATTTCCGTTGTGCGCTCGGGTGGGAGCACCGTCTGTGTATCATGAATATCAGCAGGAACGGCTGCACTTCCGCGCTTGCCATCAACATGCTCTGTTTGCTGAATGTCAAGATACTGCTCGGTGGTTCCCTGAGAAGAATAACTCCGATCATCAGAGAACTGCTGAACCACAGATACATTCACGCCAAAATCTGAATTATCAGCATTATCGTAAATATTCGACTGATCATACTCGCTGACCTGATTTCCGGAATACTGCTTAATTATCTCAAGAGTATTGCGGACATTCTCGCTGAACTGTGAACTTTCAGCGGAATTATGAGATATCAGGTTCAGCTGCGTTTCCTGGCTGCCAAGCTGATTCAGTATCCTGCCGGAAGTGCCTGCAGTCACGCTGACGAGTTTCTCACCAGAAACGGAGGGCAACGAAACCACGGTACCCGAAAGCTGATGTGAACCGGCAATCCCATCAGTCAAAGTTGACGGCGCGCTATTTCCCGAAATATGACAGGTGACAAACTTGGTTAGCCGCTCCGTGATTTCCTCAGAAAAAGCCTTGTTGAAACGTTCGTCGAACTTTACCGTTGAGAGCCTTTCAGCCAGGACTTTAGCTGCGGAACTTTCAGCTATCGCAGCAGAAGATATCGCGCCAGATGGTATATCGCCCGAAAAATCATCTGCCAGAAGCAGTTTTGCCATCTCATACGAAACCCCGTTGACCGGGATAACGAAACCGTTTCCCTGCTCGGTGGGACTTTCAGTTTCAGCGGTTATAACGCCGCTTTCCGGCTGAGATGACGATACGGCAGCGCGGGCAGAAGTGATAACGTCGTTCTGCATTTCCCCGTCAAGCCCGTATCTTCTCACTTCGGTGAGAAGCACCCTGCCGATCTCTTCACGGGTCTTTCCGCTGTTGACAAGCGACAGCACGCGCTGCGCCGCTTCGTGCTGTGTGTTGTAGCCCATGACGTTCGCAGCTGAAAGAATGCGCCTGCGCTGTTCCTCGGTGAATACCGCAGCCGCGCCTACCGACGCTATCTCCTGCGCGGCTGTGCTTTCGGGGTATTCCGCAGAAAGCACCGTCGCAATACGCTGGAATATCTTCTGCTGCTGTGCCGTGAACACAGCCCCTCCACCAGTGGAACCAAGCAGCACGGCAAGCGCGCGGCAGACAGTCTGCAGCGGAATGCCCCCGGTTTCTTTCTCAAAAACAAGCCGGAATATCCTGCTTATCTCCTCGGTGTAGCGGGAATTGCGGGTGAACGCTTCCCCGACGCGGTGCGCTTCATTGGTGCGCAGCACGGAATTCAGCGCAGCGCCGGCGGCACGTATTTTCTCCGGAAATACAAATCCGGGCTGATATCTTTCAATCAGCCTGTCAGTGTGATTTTGTGAGCATATGCGGAACACAAGCTGCGCCGTGAAATTATTCACAGTGACATGCGTTTTATGTACAGGAGCCTGCGCTGGCTGTTCGATAAGGTACACTAAACCGAGCCTTTCCCACAGGGAAACGATATTAGGGTCGGCGCGACGCTTCACCTCGTCTGCCAGTCCCGAGCCAGACGCAAACGGAACGCAGAGCGGTGAAATGCCTCTGAGCACGCTGACAGGCGCAATACCGCTGATATCTCTTGCAGCAGTGATATTATTCATTCAGCATGCCCCCTTCGTTACATTATCGGGATTATCTCCCCGTGGACTAATTCCACCGACGTCAGCGCCACCTGACCGCTCATGGCGTCAAGCTCGCCGTAATCCACCTTTATCGGCATCGTATCCAGCACCGTCCATATCTTGACCGGAATACCCGCGTTGTTCATCATCGTGATTATCATCGGATATTTCGTTATAACGCCGGTTCTTATCGTTTCAAACCAGAGCACAAGCGGTTCAAGCGGCGCGGTGCCTCTTCGCAGGACTATATGGTCGTATTTGATTCCCTTTGTCAGATAAACCGGGTGAAATGTGCCGCCTTCTGTATAGAGATCGTATTCCAGTTCGACGTTCAGCCCCGATACTGACGCAAAATTACCAATAAGCTCAATGGGGGCAATATGCACAGTGAAATTTGAACCGGTGTATTTTTCCATGCGACGCCCTCCTACTTCTCAAACAGGTTCTTTTTCTCCTTCTGTCCGCTGAGTTTCTTGTTGATCTGCGAAACCTCGCTGCACCATCTGCGGCGCTCGCGGTGTTCCAGTTCCATCAGTTCCTCATGGCTCCAGTGAAGGTAATATCCCAGAAATGTCATCTCTTCATAGAGCTTGTCTTCGGGATATAATGACAGCTCTACTTTTCTAAAAAATCCAGCGGAAGGTCGAATTCCTTGTTGCAGTGCGGGCATACGACCTTATATGCGGGTACTTCCTGCATGTTTATCCTCTGATAAAGGTCCTGCAGGAACGCCATGTCAATGGTGAAAAGGTTCTCGATAACGCGGTTGTTTATCGCCTGAAGAGTACCAAGCTTCGTCACGACTCTCGAAAGCAGTATGACGGTAAGGTACCCCGGATTCTGCTGGACCCTCGGGTCCCTCAGCGGCATTATTTCATCAGCGGCAGTAGCCAGGCGCATTACTCCATGCTTGTGCACTTCGCCGTTCTGGTCTACGTAACCTCTGGGTAATTCGAATTCAAATTCAGTCTGAAAGCTCATTCTTTCCTCCAACCTGAAATATCTGGGTTTTATTCCACAATTATTATATTCCCTAAAAAACCAGTATACGCCATCGGCTCACCGGACGCACCGAAGAACCGACGGCGAAAACTGCTTCATTGCCCTGCGGCAGATAATGAGAACCTATCAGTTCTCAGAAGGTGTAGCGGAATCCATGGAACCGCCGTCAATCCTGTTGACGCCCTCATGGCAGATCTCGAGGGACTCGATAGCCACCTCGCCGCCAAGACCGTTGAGGTCAGGCGCGGTGTAATGTGTAGGCCATGCGTTGATTATTTCCCAGCTGGGGCCGTCTGCGCCGGTGTCGTCAAGCAGCTTGATGGTGATGGTCTTGCGCTCGATACCGGTGGGACCGGAGGTGTTGTCGGATGCGACTGTGTGCAGCCACTCCATCATCTCCATAGAACCAACAACGCCCCACTTCAGTGTGATGTTGCCGTACTTGGTCAGGCCTGCAAGCTTTCTGGGGGTAGTGCGGACTTCGTTGCCCTCTCTGTATTCGATAACGTCAACAGAGATATCTGCGCCAGATACCTCGCTGAAGCCGGCAGCTTCTGTGCCGTTGAACTCCACCTTGTATCTGAAATTCTTGAACGGATATCTAATTTCCGGCATTTACTCTCATTCCTTTCCTAATAAAAATCAACCGTTGCTCTCGCTGGTGTACTGACCGATCTTGAATACCACGAACTCAGCGGGCTTTACGGGAGCCACGCCGATAACGCAGATAAGACGGCCATTGTCGATATCGTCCTGCGTCATGGTGTTCCTGCCGATATCAACAAAGAATGCCTCGGAAGGAGATGTGCCGGCGAGTGCGCCGCTTCTCCAGGTGCTTGCGAGGAACATCTCTACGGTTCTCTTCACTCTGCCCCAGAGCGCTTCGGTGTTCGGCTCGAATACTACCCAGTTGGTGTTTGCGCGGATAGATTCCTCAAGATAAATGAACAGACGGCGAACGTTGACATACTTCCATGTAGCGTTGGAGGAAGCTGTTCTTGCGCCCCATACCCTGATGCCTCTGCCCGGGAAGGAACGTATAAGGTTGATGCCCTTCGGGTTAAGCAGATCCTGCTCAGCGGTGTTATAGCTGCTTGCAAGACCTGTGCAGGAACGTACCACCTCGTTTGCGGGAGCCTTATGTACGCCGATATTTGTATCGGTGCGTGCATAAATACCTACCACGGAACCGGAGGGAGGCGCGATGATATTCTTCTTGGAAAGCGGGTCGAAGATCTGGATCCAGGGGTGATAGAACGCCGCATAGCTGGAATCAAACATATCGCGGTATTCGAGCAGCTCGTCGGTCTTCTTTCTGTCCTTGGGCATATCCAGTACCGCAAAGCGGCTCTTCATGTTCTCGCAGTGTGCGATAAGGGACATCTGTACCTCGGGGATAGTCACACCCGGAACAGACATTATGCTCACGTCGGAGTTCTCAATGAACGCCTGGATACCTGTGCGCTTGCCAGGACCTCCGTCCTTGCCTATGTAGTCAGAAGCTGCGATGGAATCGGCGCTGCCGTCAGTACCACCGGAAAGCTGCAGGATTATAGCGTCGCCCTTGCCGCCGACTGCCTCAAACGGAGCAGTGATACCGGAAACTGCGGGAGCCGCGTCCTTCTTTTCCTTGTCCTTTACTTCGGGAGCGGGCTTTGCAGCAGGCTTGGAGCTTACTTCAACAGTTACCAGCTCGCTTCTGGACATTCTGGAACAGATGTAGTCAGCGGACTCGGTGTTCAGGGAAACAAAGAGGTAGTCCTCCTTGACGTCGCCGAACTTTACGGAAACGTCTATCTCGCTGGACTTGATGAACTTTGTGGGTACAAGGTTCTTGTCGATGATAGAGGGATTTACGGGATTTTCAAAGGAAATGGTCTTTTCCTCGATAGCGGTGATCCTGTTGTAAACAGAGGACTTGCCGTCTGCGAATTCAACTACGTCGCCGATGTTGAAGCCGTCGATGCTTCTTACAGTGGCGCTGTTGCCATCTACCTCGTAAACCTGCGTCTTAACGCGGGATACGGGGGAAACAGTCACCTTAACGCGGTTGCCCCATTCACCGGGGTTCTTTGCGGTGAAGCTGAGGATAGAATCGCTCTTGGTGGATGCGCACTTTGCGTCGGACGGGCAAACTCTCATAACGAAAGCCCTGGAGCCGCCGTTGATGAAGAAATGCTCTACCGCATACGGCAGGAAGCGCTTATCACCATACTTGGTTTCGGAAAGATAACCTCCGAATATGCGTACATAGTCGCTGAAGCTTGTGACCAGCTGCGGCTTGCCTATAACGTCGCCCTTTTCTGCAAGACCAACGAAGCCTGCCGTGCTAGTGCCAACGCCTTCCATAGGAACTGCGCCCGACTCATATTCTTCAACGTAAACACCCGGGGATAAATACTCTGGCATAACATGTTTCTGATCTTCTTCCCAGCGCATTCAGGCTGCATGAAGATCAGTGCCTCCTCTCAAAATAATATTTGCGAAGCCCTGCGGTGCAGTTCTTCATTTATAGCAATCCTGTCGGATCAACTACCTCGTTCATTGCCGAATATAAGATCGGCGTACTGTTTCAGATCGTCGCGCAGGACGACTGTGTTGTTTTTGCGCTGCTCGTTCACTATTCCCGTCAGCAGGTGGCGCATGCCAATCGGCCGACCCTCCGCGGCTGCCAGGAATGCAGCATGGATAATGCAGTTCTTGATGTTTCCACCCGCCATTTTGAAATTCTCGGCAAGGAAATCCCAGTCGATATCTTCTATGGGGGCGCTCACATCAAGCATCTTCTGCCACAGCAGCTTTCTTGTCGGGACATCAGGAAACGGAAAGCTTATCACAAAGCTTATTCGTCGCATGAATGCCTCGTCGATATTCTGCAGCAGGTTTGTCGCCATCAGCACGACGCCGTCGTATTCCTCCATCTGCTGGAGAAGAAACGCGGTTTCGATGTTCGCGTGGCGGTCGTGGGAATCCTTCACCTCGGAGCGTTTGCCGAACAACGCGTCAGTTTCGTCAAAAAACAGGACGCAGTTGGCATTCTTGGCTTCAGTGAATATCCTGCGCAGGTTCTTTTCGGTCTCGCCTATGTACTTGCTGACGACCTGCGACAGCTGCACCTTGAACAGCTGCATATGCAGCTGATTGGTGACTACCTGCGCCGCCATCGTCTTTCCTGTACCCGGTGGGCCAGAAAACAACACCGAAACGCCCCTGCCGTATGCGGCCTTTCTGGAAAAGCCCCACTCTGTGTATACCTTATGCCGGTACTTCACATGCATGCACGCGCTTTTAAGCAGCTTCACCTCAGACTCGGGGAGCACAAGGTCCTCCCAGCTGTACGCCGGTTTTATCGGTGAAGCCAGGGTGTTCAGCCCGACGACCACCTGGTCGTAACAGCTTTCGTGCAGCAATTCCGGAGTGATATTTCCACCGGAAATGGCCGCAAGTTCAGCCGCGCGTTCAGCAGCGCCAAAGACCTGCCCAGCCGTAAAGCGGAATTTCGCCGCCATCTCAGCCGGGTCTATCTCCTCTGAAAGCGACAGCCCGGACAGCGCCCTGTCCCACAGGACTAACCGCTGATCCTCGCTCGTTTCAGGAAGCTCCAGCGTCAGCATAAGCGTCCCCTGACCGGGAATATCGTTCTGCCAGCGCCTTTCCGTCGTGATGTATAT
>HF989504.1:26485-30433 GCA_000432175.1 Eubacterium sp. CAG:786 | reverse complement strand
CCGCAAATTCCGCAGCCGGAAAGAACAGCACATTTTCAACGCAGCGCCTTGCCGTGTGCTTCACCAGGAAGCGCCTGCCGCTGCCGCGTTTTCCGCACATGCATACGACCGCTGCCGCCCCCTTGTAGGAACGTCTCACCGCGCCCTCTGCCCTGTCAATGATATCCGACATTATGCATGGTTCGGTTATGCTGTCGCGGGGCGTGAAAATGTCGTATTGCGTTCCGCCGTTGGTGACAAACCTCACTATCGGCTCTGAAAGTCTCAGCTGCCGTGTACACATGCTTCCGTCAGACGGCTCGCAGATATATTTCATCAGCACTCCATGCGCTGAGAAATAGCTGTAACGGTCAGAAACCCTGCTGCCAGGTTCTGTCCAGAGGCGTATCATCGTATCCGCAGTCGGGTACTTCTTCGAGATGTCGTCCTGCAGGTACGCGAAAAGTTTCTCGTACTTGCGGTTTATCTCGCAGCAAAGCAAGGTCAGCAGCACAAGAAACTGGAACTTGTCAGTCCTGAAAGCGAATTCCACGCCAAAGAGCGGAAACCCGCAGTCCTCCGGCGTTGCAATCACCCTGCTGAAAAAGTACTCGCGGATAGACAGCATTTCTTCGGCTTCGTCGTTTTCCGCATTCGCAAACGCATAGAAATCCGACGCACGCAGAAGCGCTTTTTCAAACTCCTCGCGGGTAACTACCACTCCGAGCATTCCCTGTATGTTGCTTTCGGGGCTTACCCAGAAATGATACTTGTAATAATAATATATATGCAGATCAAGGACTTCCGCAAAACAATCCAGAAGTTCGTTCTGGCTCGTAAAGCGTTTCCCTGCATCGGTATAATCAAAACTCATTCAGACCTCCGCTGCCGAATATATTCTGTCCCAGCATCGGCAAACCTCGCTGCCGCAGCGCCTGATAAGCGATACGACAAGCTCTTCTGTTTCGAGCGGGTCCGTTATTTCACTGCTGTATCTCAGCACAACGCGTCCGTCCTTCACCATAAAACAGCCGATGGACTGCCCGAGGTTCAGTTCGTTCAGCGCCTGCAGGGTCGCGCTCCCCGCTTTCCACGGGAACTGCGCACAGCACATTATGTCGCTGCCGTTCACTGCAAGCAGGCATCTCCATTTCCGCAGACCGCTGCACATCGTCATCTGGAATGCGTTATGTTCCTCGACGAACTCAATTCCGCGCCGCAAAAGGATGCTTCTCAAAACTACGGTCAGATCCAACGCGCCCTCCTGTTATGTAATGGAAGCCAGATCCGTCATTCCGACCATCCGCCCCGTGAATTCCGGAACCGACGCTTCCGCTGCCGTGACATCGGCATGGAACTCGTTTTCCGGTGAGATCTCTGAAAACTCCGCATCGACCGCGGTTTCAGGCGCATTTTCACGCGAATGCTGCATAATGCTCAGCAACAGCTGATTTCCTCCGGAAAGCAGAACCCCCCCGGACTGTGCGCTGACGGCAAACCCCAGCGCCCTGCTCGCCTCTGACGCAGCCGCGGAAGCACACTCCGGTGCGAACGATTCACTCGGCGCCCGGCTTGTTTTCTTCTCCGCTTCCTGGCTTTTTCTTGCGGTCTGGCTGTTTTTCATTACCTGCTCCGGAATTCTTCTCACCCCTCAGCCCTGTCATGAAATCAGCTACAGCCATGGAAATCTCCTCAGCGATACGGCGACGGTCATTTCCGTCGTCAGGGGGGACGTCCACGGTCAGCGCTTCCGCTTCACGCATGGCTTCCTCTGCAAATCCGTCGGAAGAAAACAGCTTTTCAGCTTCCCTGACGTTGCTGCTTATTCTGTCAAGCACCGTAAGGAAATCGCGCTGTTCCTGCTGCTTCTTTTTCAGCACCGCATTCTGTTTGGTCATCGCTGAGCGCAGAATTCCTGCGGTATTTTCAGCTTCCGGGGAACTGTCGTTCTCCAGGGATTTCAGTCGTTCCTTATACTGAGCCAGAAGCCTTTTATCCCTATCAGTGTCAAAGAATGGGAGTGCAAGGTCAAGCGTCCCTACATTTCTGATTTTCAGAGGATCCTTGATTTTCTGACCATTCCCCGTGGCAAGATCGCGGAAAATCTCAAGCAGCTTTCCGGAACTTTTCAGCGTGTCAGTGACTATACCAACAGCCGAATGCGCGTCGCGATTGAAACGCACGTCCGCCTCCCTCGACGGAACCGGCATCTCTATCTGGGATTGCCCCAGCAGCTTTTTCTGCCTGTCGCCCTGGGGAAAAGGCTTTCCCAGTGCATTTGCAAGACACAGCGTGAACATCTGCCTGCCCTGCCCTGCCATAACCGAAGCCGCAAGCTTTCCTCCACGAAAAGCATATGCAGAAAATCTGTCGGTAAAACATCCGGCGTTAAGTTCGGCTGTCGAATGAACGTATTCCGGGGAGTCATGCCGCTTACGCAGTTCGACTTCCGTCGCTTGTTTTTCCTGCGTCTGCTTTTCTGCATGGGGGAATTCGCGTTTTTCCGTCTTGTTACCCTCCGAAAGTTCACGCGCATGTTCCCTGCCGACAGCGTCAAAGTTGTTCGTAAATATGGTTGTCAGCCTGTATAGCGGATCCATATTCGGGACTTTGCTGCTGTTATCGGGTACGTTTCCGTGTACTGCTGCCGCCTTTCGTGCGGTTTCTTCCAAATCGGAGACTTCGCAGGGGCATGTGGACTTTTTATTTCGTCTGGTGTATGAATTTACCATTTATCCACCCCATAGAAGCATTTATGCAAATTGCATATATATTACACCATTAGCAGCGAATTAACTTGTTTACATTATATCAGGAAAAAAAAGTTATTTCAATAGATTTACACGAAAGACTATTGAAACGGAACCAAAGACCAACTTTTTTTGTTTTTTCAGACCGTTTCTGTATTATTCCACATGAAAATTAGAATAAAAAGCTTTTTTTTACAGCTTGACATATGGGTATTTTTATGTTACAATACATTTATAAAATACATCTATAATAAGAAATAAAAGGTAATAAAATACTTTATTTTTACTACAGAGTTGTTACTCATTAGAAGGAACGGCTTATGACAAGTAAAAATGCCTCTCTGATGGTCGAAATAACCCAGGATATTATTACGAAATTATGGCTTGGCGATATTTCTGACATGCTGAAATACATAGACGATGACTTTATTCTTATCGACCCTAATCACCGCAGATTTTTACACGGAAAAAACGAATTAATAGACATTTTACCGCAAATTGTCAATAATGTTGTAAAGTGCACCATAATAGATAAGGAATTTATCCTTGCTCAGAACTGCGGAAGAGCATGCACAGTGCTGGGGTGTTACTCTCTTTCAATCGATGGAGATGACGCCGGTCCACAAATGACCCAACACTGCATTTTTACCTGGGAATTATCACCGGAAAACATGCCGGTGATAAAGCACATCGGCGTCACAAAACTTGAGAGTGCCGTTGATAATAAAGAGCCAGTCGTAACAGAACATAAAATTCCCACGGAAGCAAAACCGTCCGCGATGTCACAGCGCCTTGTTATATCGGATCTTGACGAATGCACACGCTTTATTTCGCACAATGACATTCTGTACGTCACTTCAGATGGCAGGAACACGGTTATTCGCTGTTTCAACGAGGATATCAACGCACGGATAAGCATTTCAGCATTTCTGAAGCTGGCAGGGAGTAGTTTTCTTGCAATACACAGATGCTATGCCGTCAACGTCGATCACATCACACACCTTAAACCGTATGCCGTTGTTCTGTGCGATGGCAGCGAAATTCCTGTGCCTGTAAAACGCTATGGAGAAATTAAACAGAAACTGACTGCCCTGCTTGGTGCACGCGAATAAAAAAGCCCCGGCACACGCGGGTCACATTCTAATGGTAACCTCTAAAAACCGGGACACGAGCAGATTTTGTATATGACTTATATCAGATGCTAGGCACCAAACCGCAG
>HF989504.1:25007-26361 GCA_000432175.1 Eubacterium sp. CAG:786 | reverse complement strand
AGGTTTTTAGAGGTTACCTAATAACAGAAAACCGGTCCCTTTTTCAGGAACCGGTTAGTTTTATGCGTTAGCAGGCTGTTTTGCCGCTTTCTTTTTTGCAAGGACTCTGAGCACGATGAACGCTGCTATCAGCACAAGACCCGCGCCAAACGCGATAAGCCCTCCGATGAGCGCCCTGAAACCGAATGCGTTATACACCACAGGAACTAAAACGTCCTTGACAATGCTGACACCCAGCCAAGGGAATGACCCTAGACACGATATCACGACGGAAGAAGCAATCATTCCCAGACCAATCACCGAGAATACCACCCCGCCAGTCATCAGAGAAAGCCCAAGGCGTTTTGTGATAAGACCGGGCAGTGCGATGAGCACAAGACAGAGCACCAGATATGCAATAAGCGCTGCAGGAGCCAGCGTGATACTCAGAGCCTGAGCGGAATAGGCGATTGCGTTATCGGGAAGAACAGCCTCAAGCACGTCGTCATTGTCGTCAAGTATCTTGTCAAGCTGCTCCTCATAATCGTCTGCAAGTCTGAGGTTGGTTATCTCAATAACGGAAGCTTCCGTCTTTTTGACGATATTCTTTATTTCTTCGCCGACGCCGTCTTCAAAATCATCATATCTGCATGTGAGAATGTAGTCCTCGTAGCATGCGACAAGGTCAGCCAGTCTGTCAGCCGCCTTTGACTTGGCAAGTATCTTATTCACCTGCTCTGCGGTGAGAGGTTCATGCCCGGTATCCACTGAAAGCGCCACGATATCAGCCAGTGTAGCTTTCTGCACCCTTTTTTCAGGGAGCCTGATACTGTTCTTTTCAACGATATCCTGCATTGCTTCCTGGGAAAGCAGGTCGCCGATAACGATATCGCCGACTTCTATATTTCGCATCTGCTCGGAAACCGAATGACTGCTCAGTCCCATGCGCACAACCGCGCCAGTGAAAGCCGACATTCCCGCAGAATACGCAAACAGGCCGAACACGACAGCAAGCACGATGGAGACCGCAATGTGCATCTTCTTTACCTGCCTGCGAACAGGGGTCGTGTAGCTTTCAGCCTGCTGATACTGTGCGTACTGCGACTGTAACGGCGGAACATTCCCGCTTGCAGGGGTGAAACCGCCCTGTGCCGGAGCGCCGATATCAGGCTGCGCTGTATTCTGCATTGGTGAGATGGCTTCCGGAAGCACTTCCTGCGGCGTTTCGCCGATCGGCGTACTGAACAGGCTCTGACCTCCGGGAAGAACGCCGCTCCCCTGGTCTGCTGGCTGAGCCGCTGCGCTATCGACAGGCGCTGCTGCAACCGGTGCAGCCTCTCCCGCCGCCGGGGCAGCCTCCTGGACGGGGCGGGGC
>HF989504.1:18240-24996 GCA_000432175.1 Eubacterium sp. CAG:786 | reverse complement strand
ACGGGCTGCGCTGGCTGGCTGCTTTCTGCAGGAACCATGGGCGCTTCTGAAGCCCACTGCTTGTAGCCGCATACTCCGCAGAACTTTGAATTATCTCCTACTGACGACCCGCAATTCGGGCAAAACATATAATCACGTCCTTAATCAGATTGGCAGCGAATGACCGCCCTTGATACACAAACAGATCCGGCTTTAGAATCAAAATTACCAACTGTTTGGTGTATTACCTATTTTATTATAGCATAATAATTAAGTTATGTCAATACCGCTGGTGCGGGTAGATAGTAAAATTTTACCGCACATTTTACTGCGCGGTAAAGTCTTTTTTACTCAGTTGTTACTGATTTTGCAAGGTTCCTTGGCTTGTCAGGGTCGATACCCCTGAGCACTGACGTGTAATACGCGATCAGCTGCAGAGCGCAGACTGTCGGCAGGGGTACGAGCATATCGTCGAGTTCCGGCGCGTCTATCTCAAGCATGAGGTCAACGGAACCCTCCGCGAAAACAGTACCCTTGCGGCAGACGGCGATTATCATTCCACCGCGCGCCTTGACTTCTTCCATGTTGCTGATGGTCTTGGCAAGGATATTCGACTGGGTGGCGATGGTTATCACGGGTATTCCCTGTTCGATAAGGGAGATCGTGCCGTGCTTCAGTTCACCGGCTGCATACGCCTCGGAATGGATATAGCTTATTTCTTTCAGCTTTAGGGAACCCTCCAGCGAAAGCGCGTAATCAAACGTCCTGCCGATAAAGAACAGGTTATCCGCATTGACAAGCTTGCTGGCGATGAACTGGCATTCCTTCTTGCGGTCGATGACTTTCTGTATCGCTGCGGGCGCGCTGAGGAGCTGCGACGTAAGCTGCTTCAAGCGTACCTCGTCGATAGTCCCGCGGGCAAAAGCGAACCTGAACGCCAGCAGATACATCACGGATATCTGAGCAGTATATGCCTTAGTGGAAGCAACCGCTATCTCCGGTCCTGCGAGCGTATGTATGTACATGTCTGCCTGGCGCGCTATCGCGGAATATTTCACATTGACAACCGCCAGCGTCTTTGCGCCTTTCTGCTTTGCGAGTTCCATGCCAGCCCTCGTATCCGCAGTTTCGCCGCTCTGTGAAACCACGATGACCAGGTCTCCCTCGCCGACTATCGGGTCCATGTAGCGAAATTCAGAAGCGACCTCGACAGTCACGGGAATCCGCGCAAGCCCCTCGATAGCGTAACGCCCGATTATCCCCGCATGCATTGCTGTTCCGCAGGCAACCACGAAAACGCGCTTCACGCCGCGTATAAGTTCATCGGTGAGCCCGATATCGTCGAAATACGGCACTCCGTCACGGCAGCAGGACTCCACAGTCTTGCCGACGATGCCGGGCTGCTCGTGTATCTCTTTCAGCATGAAATGCGGATAGCCGCACTTCTGAGCCTGCTCTACATCCCATTCGGCAACGTTCACGGTTTTCTTTTCAGGGAGCCCGTGAACATCGTAAAACTCAATGCTGTCATTCTTCATGCAGACAATATCGTCATCGTCCAGAAGCACATAATTCTTTGTATATTTCAGAAATGCAGGAATATCGCTGCCGATAAAATACTCGTTCTCTCCAATGCCGACGATGAGCGGCGATTCCTTACGGGTGGCGTAAATCCTGTCCGGGAAATCCTTGAAGATAATGCCCAGCGCGTAGCTTCCCTGGAGTTCCTTTACAGTTTCGGTGATGGCGCGCAGCGGGTTCCTCTCGGAATAGTAGTAATCCAGCAGGCATGCGACTACCTCGCTGTCCGTCTGCGACTGGAATGTATATCCCTTTTCCGTCAGGAATTCCTTGAGCTCTATGTAGTTCTCGATTATTCCGTTGTGCACGATAGTCACGCGGCCGTTTGAATGCGGGTGGGAGTTAAGGTCGCTGGGCTCTCCGTGCGTTGCCCACCTGGTGTGGCCTATTCCGCAGTGACCCACGGGGCTGCCCTCTTTCACAAGCTTTTCGCGCATGTCCTTAAGTTTACCCTTGGTCTTGACTGTCTTGATGCCCGTCTTTTCAAAAACTGCGATGCCCGCGCTGTCATAACCGCGGTATTCCAGCTTTTCAAGCCCGTCCATAAGTACGTCGGTGCAGTCGCGCTGACCGATATAACCCACAATTCCGCACATATATTTTCCTCCGATCGCCGGCAGAATTCGCCGGTTATTTCTGTTATTCATTATTTTATTCGGCTCCCCTGCCGAATAAAACCTTATGTGTAGATTATAACACATGCAGCGGAAAATTTCAAGCCCGTTGCGCTGTTTTGTCGGCGTAATGAACTGGTTTTCCGCTGCATTTTTTATTCTACTCTTATTCCCCCGCCGCCACCTGGCTCGACTGTGACAGGTTTGTCAGGTTCGTCGGTGGTCGGAGTTACAAGCTCCGTTGTTTCAGGCTCTTCCGGGTCTTCCGTGGGGACGGTCGGCTCGGGCTCGTCCGTTGTCGGAGTCGTCGGCTGATCCGGCGTATCAGGTACATCAGGCGTGTCCGGGGTGTCAGGCGTATCTGGCACGTCTGGAGTATCATTGCCGCCAGAGGGCGCTTCGCTGCTTCCACTGCCGGAATAGCTCAGACCGCTCCTTGCGAAATACGCTTTCACACCGTCCGCAATGCTCTGTGCGATGCTGTCCTGGTGCGTCGGGTTTGCCATAACCATGCACTCGCGCTCATTGGTGATAAAGCCCATCTCCACCAGCACCGACGGGAAATCCTGCTGCAGTGTTACCCAATAGTAGCTGTACTTATCACCGCGGTTGCTGTTGGTTCCGTCAGCATATACCTTGTTGTCGTAATATGACACGAGATTGTCGTTTATATACTTCGCGAGCGGCTGCGAGAACGGCGTGAAATAATACACCTCAACACCGTGCGCCTGCTCATTGGTCACGGAATTACAATGCAGCGAAATGAACATATCCGCGCCGTAACTCCGCGCGACCGTGGGTCGCGTTTCAGTCAGGATGAACTCGCTCTCGGTCTTTAAGCGCACAACTGTAGCGCCCATCGCCGTGAGTTTCTGCTCAAGTATCTTGGAAACTGCCAGGTTCACGGACTGCTCCGTAACATTGCCGATCGCGCCCGGATCAAGCTTACCCGCGACTTTTCCGTAGCCGTGCCCCGGGTCGATGACTATCACCTTGCCCGACAGCGAAGCAGTCGGCACGTTGAACGTTATCATCAGGTCGCCGTTTTCGTCATAATACGCGCCGCAGCCGCTGTAAATGCCAGCCTGCCTGAGCGTCAGCGTCAAACGGAATTTCGGCACGCCGTTTCGCTCAACGGTATCCCAGCTTCCCGCGCTGAACAAAGAACAGCTGTTGAAATCCGGAAGCTTCGTAACACTCGTGACGTTATCAAATACTATCTCCACCTTTGTCGGGGAATAGCTTGAAACTCCGTACGGGCCGTCGGCCTGGTCAACAAAGGCAACAGGCGCAGTTACATTGAATGTGGACTTATAATCCAGATGTATCTTCAGGTAGCTGTTGCCGTTGGAATTCCCCACAGCCTTGACAAACAGCGCGTTCGTGCCAAGGCCCGTATCATAGAACGTGGTCACGTCGGAAGCCTTGTAGCGCCTGCCTGAAGTGCTTATCACATAATCTCCTGAATTCGTCTTATAATAGTCCAGGCTTCCAGCCGGGAGCTGCGACAGGACCGGCGACGGCATGCCGCCCGTGGTCTGGCTGTCGTATACCTTAGTGTAGTTGTTCAGGGTCTTTATGTACGTCACATATTCGCTGCTGGTGACTACCGGCGCGATGGTTCCTACTACCTCGCCGGTGCCTACGCTGGACTCGTCCACAAAACTGCTTTCAACTTCCTTGGGAGGCTCCGGCTCGGCTTCGACGGTTATGCTGCCGCCGGTCATGTACTCCTCAATACCGCGGTAATTAGCGTAATAGCTCGTGCTGCCAAGCGACTGCTTCTCCCCGACAATTCCCGCGGGGACGCGGTAATAACCCACGAATTTCGCGTAATCAGAATTGGCGTCGAGATCCTCGCTGGCACCGGATTTTTCTTTCAGCGTGACCGTCTGCCCCGCTATCACAGCGGAAACTTTACTGCCGCTGTAAGCGACCGCTTCAAGGGTAACTTTGGAACCGCCTTCAACAACGATATCCTTTGTCTGCGCGATGGAGCGCAGCACGTCTACCTGCCGTTCGATGGTGTAATATACCTTTTTGCCCTTATGCTCGATGACGAACGTGTTTCTGCCGACTTTCAGTTCCTTCTGGAAGTAGAAGTTGCCTGCTTCATTCAGCTTGACCTTTTCACCGTCGAAGAACACATCGAAATTCTCGTCGAATGTGCCCATGAATTTAACGGTGGAGTCGTAAGTCACGAAGCTGGTCTGGGTCGGCGATGTCATCTGCAGTGTATCAAAGAGCGTGCTTGTGTTTATCTGCTCGTCGAAATACTTCATCAGCGTGTCTGTGGAGCCGAGGTAATTATTCCGCAGCCCCTGCATGGAATTGAAGCAGCTGCCCCCGATATCATCATAGCTTTCCATGATGAGAAGCTGGCGCAGCAGCTGATCCTCATACCAGCCGGAATACTGACCTATTCTTTCATTCAGGTGAAGCACGTACAGCTTCACGCCGTTTTCTTCCGCTAGGTCGTACCACCAGGAAACGACGTTGTCAAAGCCGAGCGAGGCGTCGCTGTCGGTTCCGTAAGCCTTTACCATCACCATGTCAGCGTATCCGCGTCTGATGTATTCCCGCGTGTCGCAGAAGCCGTCGTACAGCGCCTGCACAGTGTCAGCGGTTCTGGAGCCCTCCTCATTTGAAGAGCTGTTCGCCCACATGTCCGTTATCAGAAGCCCTACCGCAGTCGTGTTGCTGGTGCGGTGAATTACCTCGGACAGAGTGCGTATCATGTATTCGTTGCTTTCATACAGCCAGTTCTCATAACCAATGCCTGAACCGCTGCGCATATATTCAGCGTACATCTCGGGGGTGTCGCTGGTGTAGTAATCGGAAAGCAGAATTCCCTCGCATGCATATTTCATCGCGAATTTATGCACAGCCGCTGAAAACCCTGCTTTCAGCCCGCCGCACTGCGCGATAACCTCAGAAGCCAGCGAATTCACATCAAGCTGAACATACGCAGAAAATCCGTATTCATGCGCCTTGTCGATGACTGAACCCAGCACGCCCCTGCCGGAAGTCATATCAAGGTCGTAATATTTCTCGCTCTCGTTGTCTGACTGTATCAGCACCGCGTTCATGTCGTAGCCGGAAAGCTCCTCAAAAAGCGCCGGGAGTTCCTCTGCCAGCGCTGCGTCAGTCTGTTCGCCGGTGCAGAAATCAGTGCCGGGAACCAGCGTGACTGCCCTCATTCCGTTTGGCAGTAACACCATGCTTTCACCGCTCACCAAATCAGCAGCGGTAATGTCGTCCTCCTGAGGAGCAGACTGCTGCACCTCAGCCGTGGCGTCCGCCTCCTCAGTCTGCGGCAGCGCAGAAGCTGTCCCTGACAGAATGCTCAGCGAAAGAACGGCGCCAAGCACGCCTTTAAGTAATCTGTTCATTTATATTCCCCATCATATGATATCTTTAAGTGCCTTTATCTCTTTGCTGACCGCCGCGCTCACCGACTTATCCGGCGAGAATATGCTGCGGTAGCTGTACAGCGCAAATCCACCGTAGCTGCGGCATTTTCTTGCAGCCGCATACTGCCGTGAGATTATGTCGCTGTTGTTTATCCACTCGTATTTTCCGCTTCCAGCCCAGGCGTCCTCGCACCCGACCTTTGAAACGGAAAGCCCCGTAATAAGCGGTATTCCCCCTTTAACCGCGAGCGCTTCCCATTCGTCAAGGGTGTCCTTGTACGGCGCCGCGGAATTCTCAAACCCGTAATAGATCTGCGGGATTATAACATCAAGATAGCCTTTTGTGGTGCACCATTTGCGCACGTCCGCATACAGCTGGTTGTAATTATTATCGACGCGCCCCTGCACGCTCACGCTGAAAATCGCAGTCGGGTTGGTCTTTTTGACTGCGCTGTAAAGCTCCGAAACCATTCTGTCGCAGTTTGCAAACCGGAAATCAGACAAGCTGGCTTTCCCGCTTGCAGAAAACGCGCTGCTGTCAAAGGAAGCGTCCGTTGTGGGGTAGAAATAGTCGTCGATATGCAGCCCGTCAACGTTGTAGTTATCAAGAATTTCGGAAGCTCCCGCGGCGATAAGTTCAGTCACCTGTTCATATGCTGGGTTGAGGTAGTACGTTCCGTTGACGTCTACCGCGTACTTCCCTGCCATGCCAGTGCCAGTCGCGAAAGTATACACCGGGTAGCTGCCGTAATTGTATATCTGCGAAGCGCTGCACGCTCTCAGCGGGTTTATCCACGCCTGGAAAGAAAGACTGCGCTTGTGCGCTTCCTGCAGCATTACAAGGAGCGGGTCATAACCCGGGTCCATGCCTAAAGTGCCGGTAATGTACTTTGACCACGGAAACAGTTTAGACTTGTAATACGCGTCGCTGTGGGAACGCACATGCACATACACGGTGTTAATCCCAAGGTCCGTACAGTTATCAAAAACGGAAGCAATATTGCTCCTGAAGGCGCTTTCAGACTGCCCCTGCATCAGATCTGCAAGTTCGATGTAGCTTATCCAGATGCCCTTTACCTCGGAGTAATTCACTGCCTGATAGCTGTTAGTACCATAGCTGTAGGAGGGAGTTGCAGGCTCGGCGTCCGCAGTCGTGCTGGTGGAAGCAG
>HF989504.1:7236-18179 GCA_000432175.1 Eubacterium sp. CAG:786 | reverse complement strand
GTTGTGGAACTCCTGACCGTAGTCGTGGTCTGCTGCGGGGTCGTTTTAACAGTGGTGACGTCCGGAATGCTCTCCGGTTCGTCCGGCTCTGGCTGGTCAGCAGTCGTAGTTGCATTGCCGGCCTCAAACGTATTCACCACTGACGTTGAAGCAGCCGAAGAACTCTGTGGAACGCTGTTTGTATCTGACAGGTCACTGACCGGAATGACCGTGCCAGCCCCGGAATAATCAACGCCCCCGGAACTCCCGAAATCCGCAACGCTGACAGTGTTCCCGCGTTCCTGCGAGGAGCAGCCTGCGAGCAGCGCAACAGCCAGGACAGCGCAGACTGCCCTTTTGATTTTATGTGTCATTTATATATTTCCCTCAATATCGCAGGCTTCCCCGTCCGAGCGCCTGCGTTCTATATCTTACACAGATTTATTATATCATCAAAGCGCGATATTGTCAATAGCCGGGAAATATATATCTGGCTTTTTCCAGAAAACAAAATGCCCCATGCAAAAGCACAGGGCAAATCATATTCACGAACTGCTTTTTAACGAGAACCGCTTCCTTATGCGGAATGTGGTCGATCAATATGCCTATTTTATCTTCTCCTCCGTTTATCGTGATCTGCATTATCCTGAACCGCCCGTGCAGCTGACAGAATGCATCGCTCCCTCTGGTATTACGGCGCTTTCGCCCTCTCCGCAGTCAAACGCCAGCAGCGTGAGCGATACGCCGGAATTACAGCACAGCAACTGGCTGCACACCTGATACTTACGGCAGTTTATAAGTCCACCCAGCGTGAACGGTTCTTTTTCAGGGATATTCTCAAGCCCAGCGCACCTCTTTTCAACATTACAATTATACAGCAATTAAGTGGGTTGTCAATCTTATTCTCCGTATATTAAGCCTGATATACCAACATTGCATGTGCCCCTGTCAATTCCAAGAAAAATGTGGTTGATTTTTGCACGCTATAGTGATATAATTATTATAGTTTACTTTCAGAAAGGAAAACGCCATGAAACGAACTCTAAAAGGAATAATCGCCGTCATTCTCTGCGCTGCCATGCTTACTGGCTGCGCCGCAAACGAAGAACCACCGGCGCCTGTTCCGAATTCACCCACGGCAGAAGCTGTGACAACCTCCGATTCCGGTGATGTTACCATGAGCAGCGGCGACAATGTTAGCTCAGCCGAAAGCATTCACGATCAGCCGGAAACCAACGCTGCCGAACCTACGACTGCCGACGGCGAAACAGCAGGTTCCGCTGAACAGACCAGTGCGACTAGCCAACCCGGTCAGGCAGATACGGCAACTGCTCAAGCCACTTCAACGACTAAAACCACTTCTCAGACCAAACCCGCAGAAACTCCCAAAGAGGATTTTGACCTCAGCTGGAAGCTGAACTCAACCTGGGAAGAGGGCGGCAAAAAATGCGGAGGATACGAAGTAACGATAACCAACAATTCCGGAAAACCGATAAACAGCTGGACGGTTCAGCTGACTGTACCCACCGGATTTGAGATAACTTCCGGCTGGAACGGTATCTACACCATCAAGGGAACGACCCTCACAGTCAAGAACGAAAGCTACAATGGCGAGATATCAGCCGGTGGAACTTCCGGTTTCGGCTTCAATTACAGTTCCCCGTCGGAATTCAGACCCGGGAAGGCTACAGTCAACGGCAGCACCGCTTCCGCAGGCAGCGTTTCAAACGGAAACAGCGGGAATGACGCCCCCGCTTCCACCGATACTCCCGCAACGGTAGTCACCATTCCCCCGGCGCCAGAAGACCCCAAGGGAAGCACCCCGGTAGCGGAACACGGTCAGCTTTCCGTCAAGGGAACGCAGCTTGTGGACAAGAACGGAAAGGGCTATCAGCTCCGCGGAATGAGCACCCACGGTATTACATGGTTCCCGGATTTCGTGAACGAGGACGCATTCCGCACGCTGCGCGACGACTGGAACACTAATGTAGTTCGTCTTGCAATGTACGTTGACGAATGGGGAAACGGTCAGTGCTACATGAACAACAAGGAAGGCAGCAGGCAGCTTCTCGAAAAGGGCGTTGACATCTGCATAAAACTTGGAATGTATGTTATAATAGACTGGCACGTGCTCAATCCCGGCGACCCAACAGCGTACACGGACGAGGCGATAAAGTTCTTCACCGACATGTCAAAGAAGTACGCCGACTACCCCAACATCATATACGAGATAGTCAACGAACCCAACGGAAACGCTACCTGGAACGGTGTGATCAAGCCATATGCAGAAAAGGTCATTCCCGTGATAAGAAAGAACGACAAGGACGCTGTGATAATTGTCGGTACGCCGACATGGAGTCAGGATATTGACCAGGCTCTTGCCGACCCGCTGAAATACGACAACGTTATGTACGCGCTTCATTTCTATGCAGCTACCCACACTGACTGGCTCCGCGAACGCGCTGAAAAGTGCGTTGCAGGCGGGCTTCCGATATTCGTTTCGGAATTCGGCTGCTGCGACGCCTCCGGCAATGGCGCGAACGACTTCTCTCAGACTGAAAAGTGGCTAAAACTCCTCGACAAATACGGCATAAGCTACTGCAACTGGAATCTCGCAAACAAGGACGAAAGCTCCTCTGCATTCAAGACTTCCGCAAAGGCAAACGGAAACTGGTCCGAAGCTGACCTGTCCGAAGCCGGCGCTTGGATACGCAAATGGTTCAGAAATCACTGATATCAAAAGCCCATCGGTTTCCGGTGGGCTGAGACCGACGAAAAAGTCCCATTGGGACTTTTCCGTCGAACATTCGCACACTTGTGCGGATAGAAGTGTTTTTTGCCCCGGGAGACCCGTGGCAAAAAACAGATTCCAAATGCCTGCTCCGCAGGCAAATTCGATTTCTTGACAAACTGAGCCCATCGGTTTCCGGTGGGCTTATTTATATTTACGTGAAAATGCCCCCACCGTCACCGATGGGGGCATTATTGTCAACTGATCATCAGAAATCAACGTCAGTGTCGTAGTAGCAGCACTTAAGCAGCTTTTCCATCTCCTCGGGAGAAGGCTGACGGGGGTTGGAACCTGTACATGCGTCCGCAATAGCGTTAACAGCGATGTCATGCAGTCTTTCGAGGAATACGTTCTCCGGAACGAAGCCCTGCTCTGTAGGATAGCTGTCTGCGCCATAGTTCTTGATGCAGTGCGGGATCTTCAGCTCGTCGTTCATACCGCGGAGGTACTTGATGAGCAGGTCTACCTTCTCGTCGTCGCTGGAACCACCGAGGTGCATGTAATCGGCGATAACGCCATAACGTGCCTTTGCGGTGGGATCCTTGGCGTTGAACTTGATTACCTTAGGCAGATACATTGCGTTTGCAGCGCCGTGGATAATGTGTGCGCCGTAATCCTGGAAGATAGCGCCGGTCTTGTGAGCCATGGAGTGAACGATACCAAGCAGAGCGTTGGAGAATGCCATACCAGCCAGGCACTGTGCGTTGTGCATCTTAGCACGTGCAGCCATATCGCCGTTGTAGGACTTTATCAGGTTAGCCTGGATCATCTCGATCGCATGGATAGCAAGCGCGTCAGTGTAATCGCAGTTAGCTGTGGAAACATAAGCCTCTATAGCGTGGGTCATTGCGTCCATACCGGTGTGAGCAACCAGCTTCTGGGGCATTGTTTCAGCCAGGTCAGAGTCAACGATAGCTACATCAGGTGTGATCTCAAAGTCAGCGATAGGATACTTGATACCGTTGTCGTAATCGGTGATGATGGAGAATGCAGTCACCTCGGTAGCAGTACCGGAGGTAGAAGGAATAGCGCAGAAATGTGCTTTCTTTCTCAGCTCAGGGATACCGAATACCTTGCACATATCCTCAAAGGTACATTCCGGATACTCGTACTTGATCCACATAGCCTTTGCAGCGTCGATAGGTGAACCACCGCCCATTGCAACGATCCAGTCAGGGTTGAATTCCAGCATCTTCTTAGCGCCGTTCATAACGGTGGTAACAGAAGGATCAGGCTCAACGCCGTCGATTATCATTACTTCAAAGCCAGCTTCCTTCAGATATCCCTCTGCTCTGTCCAGGAAGCCAAAGCGCTTCATAGAACCGCCGCCAACTACGATAACAGCCTTTTTGCCCTTGAGTGACTTCAGGTTCTCAAGCGCACCCTTTCCATGATAGACATCTCTCGGTAAAGTAAATCTAGCCATTGTTATGTACCTCCATTTGTGAAAATGTTGTGAAAAACCTACAGAAATCCATTAGATTTCTACTCGGTTTTTATTGATATTATTATAACACTATAAACGGCGCTTGTAAAATGCTAAATCGGCATAGCATATATTACTTTTATGCATAATCGCTTATTTCACACAATTTTCACGAATAACTTTAGTATATATTACACAAAGGGCAGCCAGCTTTAACACTGACTGCCCTTTAATATGGTAACCTCTAAAAACCGGGACACGAGCAGATTTCGTACATGACTTATATCAGATGCTAGGCACCAAACCGAAGTAATACTGGATGTATTTCAAGGTTTGGTAACGCAACAGATGATATAAGTCATAGAAATCTGCCGTGAAGGAGGTTTTTAGAGGTTACCAAATGTTACTCTCTCTTGATGGCTTCCATAGCCGAGATGTGTACTGCCTTATTTGCCGGGTAAAATCCCGAGCCAAGGCCGATGATTATTGAGAATACTATCGCAAAGGCGTACAGCCACAACGGTATTATTGACATCGGGCTGTTTGCCGTATCCATCGCCGTAGACAGCTTTGTCCAAAAAGTAGCAAAGTCAGTTATCTGAATTGCCTGTGCGGCTTCATTGGTGAAGAAGTTCATTCCCACCGATATGAAGAAACTCAGCACGCTGCCGATAATTCCGCCGATAAGACCGATGAACCCAGCTTCCAGCAGGAACACAGTACGGATATTGCCAAGATAGCAGCCAAGCGCTTTCATAACGCCTATCTCGCGTGTACGCTCAGAAATGGACATTATCATCGTATTGCATATGCCCAGTGCAGCAACGAACAGCGAAACCGCGCCAAGGCCGCCGAGCATCATCTGCTGCTTGCGCGCTTCTTCTTCCAGCGGCTTGCGGACGCTCTCCATTGAATATGTGCTGTAGCCCATCTTCTTGATCTCGCTCTCTATGTCGGCTACCTGTGAGATATCCTTTGCCTTGACGTATATCTCGTTATATTCTGTTTTCTGGTTCGATGTCGGATAGAACATCTTTGTCAGCGACTGCAGGTCAGAAGTCATGAAGATAAGACCCTCGCTGGTGCAGTAGTCCTTGTTGTAATCCTCTTTTACAATACCGGTGACGGTTATCTCCTGCTCCTTCTTGTTGTCAGCGTCATCGTAGGTGTAAAGCTTCAGCTTGAGCTTCTGCCCCAGCAGATCCAGATAAGGGTCAGGGAGTTCAGCGTTTTCGTTGTATGTATACTCACCCGTTTCGGGATCGTACTGGTACATGGAGCCCCAGCGGTCGATCGTGTTATGCCCGTCGGGGCGCTGCGTATCCATAAGGTTATACGCGGTATACTGTCCTGCCAGAACCTGGAACGGCTCCTTGGGATAGGTGCCGCTCAGCAGTTCAAAGCCGAACTTCTCCATGGCATCGCTGTTTATTCCAACGACCTGAACCCATTGCATCATATATCGGTCGTTGTTTCCCGCATAGGCTTCCATATTGATATTGCCCAGCCGCGTTTTGCCTATCGCGACATCGACATTTGCAATGTTCTGGAACTTTTTAAGCGCCGTATCGTCCAGCTTGGTATCCTGGCGCCCACCGGAATAAACCTGCACAAGCGTCAGGTCGCCCATTCCCTCGAGCATTATCTGCTGGGAATTCTGCACGCCAAAGCCTATGGACATCATGGTCACGATGGCGCAGCAGCCTACCACGACGCCAAGCACGGTGAGTATCGTCCGTGACTTGCGCCGGGTCAGGTTCTGCAGCGTCATCTTTATCATGTCAAGTAATTTCAAGGTGCATCACCATTATACTTTCGTCGTTTTGTCGCTGCTGTCGGAACTGTCGGAACTGTCGGACTTATCGGAGTCGTCAAAGTCGTCTTCCCAGTCGATATCGTCAGCGGTGTACTTTTTCTTGCCGCCGTTCTTCTTTTTCTTTTTAACAACAATGATAATCACAACTACAGCCACGACTGCAACACCGCCGCCGATGATGAGCCATGCCCACCACGGGAAGCCCTCTCCACCCTCGTCGGGTACGTCGTAAGTCATGGGATAGTCAGGCTCTACCCACTGCTGCTCCTGAACGTTGAGCGTTACGGGAAGCTCCTTGACGATCTCGTTCATATTGGAGTCCTCATAGGTGATCCTGAAAATAACAGTTAACTCGCCGGATCTGGTGGGAGTTACGATAAAGTCAGCCGTGCCGTTTCCGCCCGCGGTAACGTTGCCTATTACCTTTTCAGTGGAAAGCGCAGTGAAGCCGGGGTCGTCATAGGACATATCACCGCCCATGTCATATCCACCGTCAACGTAGCCATCATCAATATAACCAGCGTTACCCATTGCGCCATCGTACATGATGTCGCTTGCTGCATCCATCGCAATATCGGAAAGCAACGCAGCATCATTTCCGGAACCAGTGGAAACAGCTTCCCCTGTGGAACGTCCATTATCCACCGCTTCACCTGTTGTCGGAACAACGCCGCCGTCAACATTTCCGTCATTTGCATTATCGCCGGAGGAAGAGCCGCTGACTAACTCGACCTTGACATTTGCCGCGTCGGAGCGTCCCTTGTTCATGTAGCTGAGCGTAAGGTAAACCTCGTTGCCCGTGTAAACATCGTATGTAGGCTTGCTAACAGAGAATGTCATCTTATCCGGCTGATAAAGCGGAACATAGATGGACTGCTCGGAATTCATTGTGTTGCGTGTTTCACCGGTGACATAATCGTACTTGAACGATACGGTCACGGAAGAAGTACCCGTCGTCGCAGTAGGAAGCGCTCTCAGCTGAACCGACTCGCTCGCAGAACCAGCCGCCGCAAGAGTGGGGTAGTAGAACGAGTTGCTGCCGCCATAAATGGAAAGGTCGCCGCTCGCATTGACAGTCATGATAAGATTTTCAATGCCGGTGGAGGGATTTGTGTTGTAGAAATCCAGGGAAAGGGTGAATATATCACCTGCCGCGATCTGGTCTGCACCGATATCGTATCTGCCGATTATAATGTTCGGTGCTGCTGCATTGTCCTTTCCGTCCTCGCCCTTGTTTGCCGCAGCGATAAGGGTAATGGAGGAAGTGCCGTCCTTCTGGATAATGGAGGTGTTCCTGCCGTAGGAATACTTCATTTCGGCAGTAATACCCTGCTTAACGGAAGCGATGTCCTCCAAGGTCTTGAACTTGACCTTGATAGTAGCGGTGTCCTTGGGACGGATAATGTCGATATGACCAGCCTCTGTTCCGTCAAGGAAATAAAGCGCGTCCGTGCCGGTGAAGTCGACGAACACATCTCTTACAGTGATGTCGCCGTAATTCTTAACGGTAATGGCATACTCATACTCTGTATCAGGGACGAGCGCAGTGCCGAGGTTTTCACCGGATATTCTCAGTACGGGCGCGGAGGATATCGCGGAATTCATTGTGACTGTGCCGCTCTTGGTTTCTGCAGTCAGCGTGCCTGCCTTCTGATAGTAGTACTCAATGTCAACGTCCAAGGTCTGGTTGACTGCGGTGAGCTCCGCATTTGTGTTGAAGTACACCAGAATGCGCTTCTCAGCGCCTGCCTTTATCTTATCAACAAAAAACTGCTCTCTGCCATCGGTAATGGTAAGTCCATCACTTGATTTCACCTTTACTGTGACATTAACCATGTCCTCAGTGCCCTTGTTTGTTATGTAGAACGACTTGCGGTAGGACTTTCCGGCCTCAAGCGCGCTGCTGAAAGGCTTGGAGGTTATCACAGGCAGCGGGGCAGAGCCTGCGCCCTTGCCAAACATTATGAACGACTGCTCATAATCCGCATTCTGGTCTTCGCTGCCCATGGTATAGGTGTATTTCAGCGCAAGCTTTATCTCCTGACGAAGCGCGGTGATCTCCTTCATGGTGCGGAACTTCACATTTATAATGCGCTGCTGGTTCACGGGAATGCTGTCAAAATATGTATAGCCCGAACCGCCGCTGATAACGATGTCGTCGGAGCCGGAGAAGCTTGCAAAAATCCCCTTCATATCGGCGGTACCGATATTCTTGACGAGGAACTGACCATTGTATTCCCTGCCGCCCTCTATCTCGGTTTCCGTGAGATCGAACGTAGCGTTGATGACGGGATATACTGTCTTAATGGTGGAAACCTCTGCCGCAACGGAAACCTGTCCGTTTGCAGAACCGCTGACCTCAGCGGAACCATTATCATAATAGTATCTCAGGGATACGCTGAAACTCTGCTTGAGCGAAGTTATCTTATCCAGCGCACGGTACTTGATAACAAGCGACTTCTCCTGCTTGATGCCAAGAGAATCGATATCCTGCGTTCCGGTGCCGTCAATCACAAGGATATCATCAGAAGAACTTATCTCGGCAAGCATGTTATACGCGGCTGTCATACCGAGGTTCTTCAGCGTGATGCGGAATTCACCCTCTTCACCAGCCTTTATCGGCTCGTCGGGCTGAACTGCGGAGATCATGATGGTTGGTTCAGCAACATTGATAACAGGATCGTCGTTATCTGCGCTTTTCTCGGTGCATTCAGTTATGTTCACTGAACTGCTGGAATAGTCATTACCGCCGGAATAGCCAACCATAAAGCCGAAGCTGTTGCTGCCGCCTGTCCATTTACAGTTCTTGAGAACTACCTCATAGATAAGCAGCTCATCGCCCTTGGAAATTACTTTGAGCGACTCAAAATCGCCCTTGAAGCTGTCCATGCTCTTTAAAAAGTCGATGTCCTTTTCCTTGTTGGGCAGTTGCGAGGTCTTTACCTTGATATCCTTGATGGTGAGCTTCATATTGAAGGTATTGCCAGAGTAAAGCTCGTCGATAGCCTTTCCCTTGGAATTGGTGATATCATAGCGGAACACCACCGGGTTAAGGGTGAGCCCTGACGGGTCGGGGCTTTCAGTGGTTGCCGCATAAGCCATTAAAGGCGCCGCCGGAACTGCAGAAGCCATTATCGCAGCGCCGACAAATACAGATAAGAATTTGTTCAGTATTTTACCCATTGTTTTCTCCTTTTGTATCGCTGACTATTCTTCCATCGACCAGAGTTACAATTCTGTCTGCATATTTTGCAAGCTCCGGGTCGTGGGTCACGAGAACTATCGTCTGGTTGAATTTACGTGCAAATGACTTTATCATGTCCATTACTTCGATAGTCGTCTTGGAATCCAGGTTGCCTGTCGGCTCGTCCGCAAAGACAACGTCCGGCTTTGCAACGAACGCCCTCGCGATTCCGACTCGCTGCTGCTGACCGCCGGACATCTGCCGCGGATAGTGCTTCAGGCGGTTTCCCAGACCGACTTTGCGCAGCATATCCACTGCCATTCTGGTGCGCTTTCGCTTGTTTTCCCCTCGGAACATCAGCGGCATTGCAACATTCTCAACTGCAGTCATGAACGGCAGCAGGTTGTAGGACTGAAACACGAACCCGATGTGCTTCTGCCGGAACGACGCCAGTTGATTTTCAGACAGCCTCGTTATCGGGACGCCTCTTATGTATACGTCGCCGTAAGTCGGTTTTTCAAGTCCGGCAAGCTGATTGAGCAGCGTGGATTTACCCGAGCCAGATGTGCCGAATATGCAGCACAGTTCCCCTTCCATGATATCAAGGTTTATGCGCTTTAATGCAACAACAGGCTCTCCGCCTTCAAGCTTGTATTCCTTGCGCAGGTTCTTGACATGTATCATGGCTCTTGGCTTCCTGGGCTTTTTTTCGTCCATGCCGTCACCCCCTTTTTCATCTCTCTATTCTATAAAACAGGTGAAAATATAAATAGGTTGCAATATATCCAAAATTATTTTCACTATTTTTATAAAAAGTATATCAGGATATTATGTTTTTGTCAATAATTGTTACAAAACTGTAATAAAAAAAGCGCCCCTTTCGGAGCGCTCTTCATTTTTAAGCGATCAGCTCTTGGGAATGCATGCGGAAATAGCAGACGCAACATTGCTGATAGGCATAGTCTGGAGGTAGATCTTGCCAGGACCTGTAACGACAGTATTGAACAGCCCCTCGCCGCCAAACAGAACGTTGCCCACGCCCTTGATGGTCTGGATATCCATTGTGCAGGAACCGGACATTGCAGCCAGATAACCTGTATCGATCAGCATCTGCTGACCTGCTGCCAGCTCGTATTCAACAACATATCCGTCGATCTCGACGAAAGCCATACCAGTTCCGTGAAGTTTCTGCATGATAAAGCCCTCACCGCCGAAGAAACCTGCGCCAAGCTTCTTCTGGAATGCTACGGACAGTTCAACGGACGGCTCAGACGCCAGGTACCCTGACTTCTGCACGATGAAATCGCCCTTGCTGACATCTATCGGAATGATAGAGCCCGGGAAGCTGGAAGCAAATGCGATCATTCCCTGACCGCCGACAGCGGTGTATGTATTCTGGAACATCGACTCGCCGGAGAACATTCTGCCGAATGCCTTGCCGATACCACCGGCGCCTGTATCCATCTTCATGTTGGGGGTCATCCACGACATAGCGCCCTTTTCGCACTTAACGGACTCGCCTGCTTCAAGATATACAATTACGACGGGCAGCGGCTCGCCCTTGATCTCATACCTCATAAGTACTCCTTTTAATTAAAATAGTTTTGTAAATTTAAGGGTATTTGCTGTTATTATTATACAATATTACCCGAAGGTTGTCAAGTATTTTTTTGCACTTTTCAGGATTTTCGCAGCGACATAATTATAATGTAAGCTGACGTTATCAAAAGCGTCGGGCTGAAACTCC
>HF989504.1:7046-7196 GCA_000432175.1 Eubacterium sp. CAG:786 | reverse complement strand
CAGGCATGCACTGCACTGAACTGCAGAAATTACGCCAGCCGCGAACATCACCGCGTCAACCCGCTCCGGTCTGACAGATGATATCACCGCAAGCCTGAGAAGCCGTTTGCCGTCGAACTCCCCCACGGGCAGCAGATTGAATGCGCCGGT
>HF989504.1:0-7006 GCA_000432175.1 Eubacterium sp. CAG:786 | reverse complement strand
CCCCAGCCGCTCCGTATTCCCCCAGGATATACAGCGCCGCAGCAAGCGCGAAATTCATCAGGCACCCTGCCGAATAAACCGCAGCCTGCGTTCCGAACGGTCGCCGTTCTGTTTCTGACGAAGTTATGCGTATCCCGGCGCCGTAGAAAGTCACGCTTTCGGGAATGATACCGCATGCCGCCATCACAGCAAGATGCGCGAGTTCATGCGCCGCGCAGACTGCAAGCGCCACCAGCCCGAAGCCCTCCCGGTCCAGCCAGAAAAAAACGGCAAGCACCAGCGGAAACGTGAAATCAAGCCGCAGCGCGGTGCGTTTCAATTTGAATTCTATCATGCTGAATTATATGCCCATGCTCCCGAAAAAATAACAAGCCCCTGTCACTTCTGACAGGGGCAGCGAAATTATCAGTCCTTGAATACCGCGCCGGTATTGGAGGAAGTAACCATCTTTGCGTATCTCTTGAGATAGCCGGAAAGTTCCTTGGGAGGAAGAATTCCCTTTTCCTTGCGCTTTGCGATCTCTGCGTCGTCAACCAGCAGTGTTATGCTGCGGTTGGGAATGTCGATGTGTATCTTGTCGCCGTCCTCAACGAACGCAATAAGACCGCCCTCGGCTGCTTCCGGAGAAACATGTCCGATAGCCGCGCCGCGGGAAGCGCCGCTGAAACGTCCGTCAGTGATAAGTGCAACGTTGCCGTCGAGTCCCTTGCCGACGATAGCCGCTGTAGGAGCCAGCATTTCGGGCATTCCGGGGCCGCCCTTAGGACCTTCGTAACGGATAACCACAACGTCGCCTGCCTTGATGTCGCCGCCAAGGATAGCGTCGCATGCAGCCTGCTCACCGTTGAATACGCGCGCTGTGCCGGTGAAGTCCATCATCTCGGGCTTTACTGCGCCCTGCTTTACAACGGAACCGTTCTCAGCGAGGTTACCGCTCAGGATAGCGATACCGCCGTCCTTGCGAACCGGTGAGTCGATCTTGTGGATAACAACGCCGTCGGCGTCCTTTGCCTTTGCAATGCGGTCTGCCTGAGTGCCGGAAACCGTCATTACATCGGTATTAACATGACCGCCCTTGGAAAGCTCGCGGATAACTGTCTGGATACCACCGACTGCGTTCATATCAGTGATGAAAATGCTGGAAGCAGGATTAAGCTTTGCAAGCTGCGGGGTCTTTCTGCTCATCTGGTCGATGTCGTCAAGGGTGATATCGACCTTTGCCTCGTGTGCGATGGCAAGCAGGTGGAGTACGGTGTTGGAAGAAGCGCCGATGGCCATATCGGTTGCAAGCGCATTCAGCATGTTCTTCTTGGTGAGAATGTCGCTGGGACGGATATTCTCCTTTACCAGCTCAACAACGCGCTCACCGGATTCCTTTGCAAGTCTGCGGCGCGCGGAATTAACCGCAGGCTCAGTGCCGGCTGTGGGGAGCGCAAGTCCCAGCGCCTCAGTCAGGCAGTTCATGGAGTTAGCGGTGTACATACCGGAGCAGCTGCCGCAGGTGGGGCATGCGTTATCTTCGAAATCCTTGATAACGTCGTCGCCTATCTCACCGTTGGAATACTGACCGATTGCCTCGTAAATCTCGGAATAACCAACGCGCTTGCCCTGTACGCAGCCGGGGTTCATAGGACCGCCGCTGCAGAAGATGGAGGGCAGGTTCATTCTGGCAGCTGCGAGCACCATTCCGGGTACTATCTTGTCGCAGTTAGGAATGAACACAACGCCGTCCAGCGGGTGCGCAGTCAGCATGACTTCGATGCTGTCGGCGATGAGCTCTCTGGAAGCCAGTGAATATCTCATGCCCTTGTGGTTCATCGCAAGTCCGTCGCAGACGCCTATTGTAAAGAACTCAAAAGGAACGCCTCCTGCGTTTCTGATACCGTCCTTTACTGCGCGGGAGATCTCATGCAGGTGCATATGTCCGGGGACGTAATCGCTGGCAGCACAGACAACCGCGATAAACGGTCTGTGCATTTCGCTGTCAGTTACGCCCAGAGCCTTGAGTATCGCTCTGTGAGGGGTCTTTTCTACGCCCTCTTTAATAAGATCACTTCTCATGATGTTTCCTTTCCTCCCGGCATACCGGGTATTCTTTTTATTTGCAGGATCTGTGCAGCATTGCCGCGCCGATTATTCCTGCGTCATTACCGAGGGAGCAAATCACGATCCCGGTATTTTTAGCGCTTCTCTTGGAGTACACCTGCTCTGCGACCGCTTCTTTAAGCGGAATGAGCAGCGTATCGCCCTCGTTGCATACCCCACCGCCGATACACAGAATATCCGGCTGGAATATGTTTATCACATTGGTGATTCCCACTGCGAGGTACTTCACGTACATGTCGGTGACGTACTTTCCGGCTTCGTCGCCCTGCTTCATCGCCTGGTAAGCAGTCCTTGCGCTGACTTTGCCCTCCTGCCTTATAATCTTTGCCATAAGGCTCTCGGGGAATTTTCCGGCAGTCTCGCGGGTCATGTTGACAAGCCCGGTCGCCGAGGAATACGCTTCAAAGCAGCCCCTGCGCCCGCAGGTGCATGGACGTCCGTCCACGACGATAACGGTGTGCCCTATCTCTCCACCGGCGTAATTGGAGCCACTGTATATCTTTCCGTCGATTATGATGCCGGAACCAACGCCGGTGCCCAGCGTAATAACGACTGCGGTATCCGCGCCTTTCGCGGCGCCTGCGCAGTACTCACCGAATGCAGCGGCGTCCGCGTCGTTGCCGAGGAATGTCGGCACCCCGAACCTGCTCTCAATGTCGGTGCGCAGCGGCGCATTCACGAAACCGAGGTTGTTGGAATACTCCACCACGCCGGTCGCCTGATTGCATGTCCCCGGGCAGCCGATGCCGATGGAACCAAGCTGCTGTGGTGTGATCTCCGCTTCCGCACACGCAAGTTCAGCCGCGCGGATTATGTCTGCGAGGATCTCCGCATATGGGCGCGGTGAATTCGTCTTGACCTTGGAACGCGCGATTATCTCGCAGTTTTCGTTCACTATTCCGCACGCTATATTGGTGCCTCCTATGTCTATGCCGAGGTGGACTGCCATAATAAGCCTCCAGTCAGATGTCAGATGATGTCAGTGAGGATTATCGTGCCCTTGCCGGTGACGGTGTAGTCCCCGGTGCCTGCGCTTACAAACAGGCTGTCGCCCTTCTTTGCGCCGACCTTTTCAGCACCTGCGGCAACCTCAAAATTACCGTCAAGAACCAGCAGGGAGTTGAACGAACCCTCGCCCGCAGTGAGCTTTGCAGTGCCGTAAAGCTCCAGCTTGTTGACATTGAAATACTCGCAGGAACGCAGCAGCGTTTCTGTTCCACCCTGGATAGCGGTGGGAGCGCCCTGTGCGGTGGTGGGGTACCTGGGGGGAACGAGGTTGGTGACGTCCTTGGCCTTCTCAACGTGGAGTTCACGCGGCTTGCCGTCCTTGCCAACTCTGCCGTAATCGTAAATTCTGTATGTAGTGTTGGAATTCTGCTGTATCTCTGCGATGAGAATTCCCTTGCCGATAGCGTGGAGCGTGCCGCTCTCGATGAAGAACACGTCGCCCTTGTGCACTGGAACATTATTTGTAACTTCCAGAAGAGTGTTGTTGGCAATGCGCTCTGCGAACTCTTCCTTGCTTATCTCGTGCTTGAAGCCGTAAAGAAGCTCAGCGCCGGGGTCGCAGTCAACGATGTACCACATCTCCGTCTTGCCGTATTCACCCTCTACGCGCAGTGCGTAATCATTGGACGGGTGCACCTGAACGGACAGGTTATCCTTGGCGTCGATAAGCTTTATCAGCACCGGGAAGTACTCGAAACGGTCGCAATTCTTGCCCAGAACGGACTTACCCTTTGCAGCGATGTAATCGGAAAGCGTCCTGCCGTCGAACTCACCGCCTGCGATCATGCTCTGACCGTCCTTGTGGCAGCTGAGTTCCCAGCTTTCCGCTATCCTGTCGGAATCCAATTCCTTTCCATATTCCTCACGAAGTCTGTTGCCTCCCCAGATGTAGTCCTTGCAGGGTGCTTTCAGTTTTAATATTGCCATAATATGTATCCTTTCTTAATAGCCTAAGCTTTCGTTGACGATGATCACTTTAATTCTGTCCTTGACGCGCTGCTGAGCCATTCGGACGTAGGAGCAGCATATCCTGCCCCTGCTCCTGCAATGGGCACAGCTTCCGGTTATTTCGCATGGCGTGCCGGAATTCAGGCGCCTGGTATTCTTCGGCGCAGCGACCTGTTCAACGCGACAGACGGCTTCTTCCATGTCCCTGACTATCTTGTTTACGCCGACTATCAGAACCACCTGCGTCGGTCCGTATATCATAGCGGAAACGCGATTGCCCCTGCCATCGACGTTGTACAGTTCTCCGTCCTCGGTGACTGCGTTGCTGCTAGCAAAGAATGTGTCAGAAACAAACGCCTTGTGCAGGATATCCTCGACCTCCTCGGGAGTTTTTCCCTCGGAACGGTCAAGATACACGCCCTTGAACTCCGTCATGAGCATCTGCTTGACGCCGCTTTCCTCAAGGGTGACAGAGCCTCCTGCGGTGATGAGTTTGTCATTCTTCACAAGTCCGCGTACTATGTCGAACAGCTCGTCGCGGCTCTCGGCGTAGTAGGCTTTCATGTTGTTCCTTTCAAGCGCCGACATTGTGCGCTGTATTCTCTCTTCCATAGTGCCTCCGTTAATCGGTCTGTCCTGCTTTCTGGCGTATCGTCTGCACGGAATTCGGGGAGATGGTGAAGCTTCCGTCGTCGTTGTAGTCGCCATAGGGAACATAGTATTCCGCAGGATTTATGCCGTATTTTATCGTATTAAGCATTGCTGCCTTGCTGCTCTTATAGCGCTCGGTGGTAAGGTCAGTTTCCGCATTATCCATGATGTTGGAAGCGTACACGTCAAGCAGCGAACTGTCGATATAAGAAACATTCTGATTGAAAAGCTCGATGAGTATTGAACCGATCATATTGAAACGGTAACTCTCACCCTCGCCGAAATCAGCGAACATGATGTACCTGAACAGCATGTCAGGCGTGAATATCTGCGTGCCGGAATTTATAGCCTCAGAGTCGGAGCCGTCGGTTATCAGTATGGTCTTTGCAACGTCGTATTCCACATTTCCGAAAGCGGAAAGCAGGTTAAGCAGGCTGTTGCGCGTAAAGCGTATATACCCGTCGAAATCCACGCCGATGATACCGCCCACTGCCTTTGCAACGCCGCTGCCGCCCTGCGCCGCGTAGATGTTCGGCAGAGTTCTGCCCGCGGACTGCAGCGCGATACCCTCAGTCACAGGAATATAGGTCATTCTGTTCTCGACTGCGTCGTAAACCACCGCGATGAACAGCGACGGCAGGTCGTGGTCCGCGTCGGATATCATCGTCATAACGGAAAGGTTCATGCTCTGGTCGGGCACAAAATCCTCTGACAGGGTGCCGTTGGTGTTCAGCCCGGTCTCCTTGCTCTGCGGGAATATCAGATCCTTCAGAGAAAGGACCACCATGATTATCATTGCAAGTGTTATCCCGAATGAGATGAAGTAGATATACCAGTTGCTTTTTCTGCGTACTGCCATAGTATTGCCTTTCATTGAGCCGCTGTTTTCTCCAGACTATTTATGAAAAGGTATTGAAATTTTGGAGAAGAAGTAATATAATAGATAAGGTATATCTGAAGATCTGCGGCATAGTTATTTATAATCAAGTTTATAATCAGGCGGAAATAGCCCGCATGGCATAACAAATCAAATACCTAATTCTATTATACCACACTTTTTCAGAAATTTCAACACATTGAGGAGCGAACATGAAGAATTTTTATCACAGAACATGGGCAGAAATCGATCTCGACGTCCTGAAAAAGAATATTGATATAATCCGCAGCTATGCCGGCGACAAGGACATCATCGCGATAGTAAAGGCGAATGCATACGGGCACGGCGACGCTGAAACCGCAAAAGCGCTGAACAACTGCGGAGTAAAGCACTTCGCGGTTTCCAACCTGTGGGAAGCGCAGAACCTTTCCTCAGCAAAAGTTGAAGGCGATATCCTAATTTTCGGCTACTGCGATGTTCCGCTGGCGCTGGAGAACGTTGACAAAAATTACCTGTTCACCGTCGGCAGCGTGGAATACGCCGAAGAACTTTCGCAGGCTGCAGTCAGCGCAGGCGTGAAAGTGCCGGTGCATATCAAATTCGACACTGGAATGTCCCGCGTAGGTATCACCACCGGCGAGGAAGCCGACCGTATTCTCGCGCTCCCCGGGCTTGAGTGCAGAGCCGGTTACACTCATTTTGCAGTCGCCGACTCTCTCGAAAAAGAGGACGAGGAATTCACGCAGCTGCAATACAAGCGGCTTTCCGACATCTGCAGGAGCAGGAATATCCCCATGCACTGCCAGAACAGCGGTGGAATTCTGTTCCACAAGGGCTTTGACGCAGATTTCGTCCGCGCCGGCATCGTGATGTACGGTCACCGTCCGAATATCGAATACCCGCTTCCCGATGGAATTGGCTCGATATTCTCGCTGAAATCGGTCATCTGCCAGATCAAGACGATACAGCCCGGCGTAACGGTAAGCTACGGCAGGACATTCACCGCTGACAAACCTACCAGGCTGGCGCTTATTCCCTGCGGTTACGCCGACGGGTTCAACAGAAAGCTTTCCGGTCAGTGGAACGTCCTCGTCTGCGGAAAGCCTGCACCTGTCTGCGGAAGAATATGCATGGACCAGACCCTCATAGACATCACTGATATTCCCGAAGCAAAGATAGGCGACGTCGTAACGGTGTATTCCAACGAAACATACGGTGGTTCCTCCATCGACCATGCGGCTGAAATCGCAGGAACGATAAGCTATGAGCTTCTCTGTTGCATCGGCACGAGAGTTCCCCGGCTGTACATCGAAAACGGAGAGGAGAAGGATCTACTCAGATACCTCTGATAACAGTTATCCCCTGCATTCATCGTGCAGGGGATTCAGACCGTCGAAAAAGTCACTAAAGTGACTT
>HF989503.1:95655-98343 GCA_000432175.1 Eubacterium sp. CAG:786 | reverse complement strand
GGTGACTGGCAGCGGGTCCGGGCTGCGCAGCAAGCTGTTCAACGAGTTCCTGCGCTGCGGTATTACCCGCGTGACCCTGGTGAACGCCCCGCAGCTGAGCAGCAACGGAATGGCTGTGCTGGAGGAATTGTCGGAGCTGTTCCCGATGGACGAGATACGTTCCCCGGAAAGCGACATGCCCGCTGCCGACGTCATATCGGTGGACGGCAGCACTATAGCCTGTGCGAAAGCCGGCGACGTTTCTGTGAGCGCCGACATAGTGCTCTATTATGGGAATACCGACGGCGTGCCGGAAAGTTCCGCGGCGCTCCCCGTGTACATCTCGGCATGGCAGCAGGAACTGCCGGCTGGCGGCGTGAATATTTATAACGAACCTCTCAGAATAAAGCTGTGAGCGTTCTCAAGGAGAAGAAAATGGCTGAATTTATATCTGCGCCGCTGGCGCTTGCTGCGGAGCAGTTTGCAAAGCTCCCCGGAATTGGAATAAAGACCGCGCAGCGGCTGGCTTATTACATGCTCAACCTGCCGCAGCACGAGGTGGAAGAATTCGCATCGGCGCTGGTGCAGGCGCGCAGCGGGGTGCAGCTGTGCAGGTGCTGCCAGAACTTCACCGACAGGGAAGTGTGCGAGATATGCTCCGATGAAAACCGCGATAAGGGCGTGATATGCGTGGTGGAGTCCCCGAAGGACGTTTCGGCGTTTGAGCGCTCGGGCGGCTACGAGGGAGTTTATCACGTGCTGCACGGTCTGCTCTCGCCCATGGACGGCGTGACTGCAGAGGACCTGAAAATAAAGGAGCTCATGGGCAGGCTGTCTGACGTGCGCGAGGTTATCATGGCGACCAACCCCACCGTCGAGGGAGAGGCTACCGCTGTGTATCTCAGCAGGCTCATCAAGCCGATGGGGATAAAGGTGACAAGGCTGGCTTACGGGCTTCCCGCGGGGTCTGCGCTTGAATTCGCTGACGACGTGACGCTGATGAAGGCCCTGGAAAACCGCAGCACGCTGTGATTCCCCACAGACAAAAAAATCCCACAGCTGTGCGGGCTGTGGGAGAAGTGATAACTGTCTGCACGAAAAAAGGAAGGAAAACGTACAGACTTTTCGGGAGCGCCGGTATCAACGGCATTCCCTGATGAAAACTCATCATAAAAAGGGGAGGTAGGTTATTGAAACGCTGCGTGTTACCGCAGCTGCTTGTCGGCATTGACCTTGCGGTCATCTGCTGTGATTATATGATACCCGTTTTGTATGAATTTAGAATTACGGGTTTGTGAAATAACCGTGAAAGACTGATGAAACAGTTTTTTACAGTTGCGCAGATGATACTCAGGTGAGAAATATTACAAGTGGAACTGCGGTTCCACTTTTTTTGCAGATTTTTTTGAAATTCCCCCTTAACATTTGCCCGGATATATGCTATAATAAATGTGTATGTATTCAAACCTGGACATTGAAAGGAAAACCATGGACGAGCTCAAAGAAACAAAAACCACCCCAGAGGAAAACACTCCCCCCGCGGAGATAACGGAAACCGCAGAAACGCAGGCCGACGGTGAATACACCGGTATGTCGAAAAAGAAAGCGGCATTCCTGAAAGTGCTGCCGATGCTGATAGTTCTCGCGTGCACAGGGCTTTTCGCCTGGGGAATAAAGACGATAATCGGCATTTTCTATGCGCCGCACGACGAGGTGTTCACCAAGACCGACGGCGAAACGCAGTACACCATAGTCAAGTGCTACCAGAACCCGTCGTCGTATTTCTATGTTTACAATTCCGACGCGTTCGTGTTCAACGAAGCGGATTACGACAACGTAGCCGGAGAGCACAACGACGCGCATCTCACCAGGGTGCCGGAGGTGTATTTCGTGCTGAACGAGACCGCGCCGGATATGGAAACCACGACAGTAAAGCTCCTTGCCGAGGGCAACGGGCTTAAGGTGTTCCAGTTCGGGGAATTCGTGCTTTACCGGCTGGAGGGGCAGTACGGAGTTTTCGCACCGCTGCGCGATTACACCGAGAGCGCCACTTCACGCAAGAACGACCTTTATGTCGTGCGACAGCTGCTCAAAAACGATAACTGGGAAAAATTCGAGATGCCCTACCGCACCGACGAAAACTTCAGGGATATCCTTGAAAAACTGGAATGGCACCTCGATACCGAATACGTTGAGGATCAATAATTCACTGAAAGGAATACAAATACATGGCTGACACTAGCTATCTTTCCAAGATACGCAACTTCTGCATCATCGCACACATCGACCACGGCAAATCCACCCTTGCCGACAGAATCCTGGAGCAGACCCAGACCGTTGCCCTCCGCGATATGGAGGAGCAGCTTCTTGATAACATGGACATCGAGCGCGAGCGCGGCATCACCATCAAGGCGCGCGCAGTACGTCTTAAATATCACGCCGACGACGGCGAGGACTACATCTTCAACCTCATCGACACCCCCGGTCACGTGGACTTCAACTACGAGGTGTCGCGTTCGCTGGTGGCGTGCGAGGGCGCTCTGCTCATCGTTGACGCTTCCCAGGGAATAGAGGCGCAGACCCTTGCCAACACCTATCTCGCAGTAGAAAACGACCTGGAGGTCGTGCCGGTAATAAACAAGATAGACCTTCCCTCTGCGCACCCCGAGCAGGTCAAGGAGGAAATAGAGAACGTCATCGGCATTCCCG
>HF989503.1:93791-95614 GCA_000432175.1 Eubacterium sp. CAG:786 | reverse complement strand
GCCGGAGATATCAGCGAAAATGGGCATAAATATCCACGCTGTTATGGAAGCGGTGGTGAAGTCCATTCCCGCGCCCAAGGGTGACCCTGACGCACCGTTAAAGGCGCTGATATTCGACAGCTACTACGACAGTTACAAGGGCGTTATCACCTATATCCGCATTAAAGAGGGCAGCGTGAAGCCCGGCGACCGTATCCGCATGATGGCGACCGGTGCGGAATTCTCCGTTGTCGAGACCGGCGTTATGGGCGCGACTGAGCTTGTGCCCTGCTCCGGGTTGAAAGCGGGCGAGGTAGGCTACATCGCGGCTTCCATCAAGTCCATCGGTGAGACCAAGGTGGGCGACACCGTTACTTCCGCTGAGAATCCCGCGGACGAAGCGCTTCCGGGCTACCGCGAAGTCAACCCCATGGTGTTCAGCGGTATCTACCCCGCGGACGGCGCAAAGTACGTTGACCTGCGCGACGCGCTGGAAAAACTCCAGCTCAACGACGCTTCCCTCAGCTTTGAGCCGGAAACCTCAGTCGCACTGGGATTCGGCTTCCGCTGCGGCTTCCTGGGACTTCTGCACATGGAGATAATACAGGAGCGCATCGAGCGCGAATACAACCTCGACATCATCACCACCGCGCCCTCCGTTGTCTATAAGATAGAACTCACGGACGGCTCCGTAAAGATGATAGACAACCCGACCAACTACCCCGACCCGTCTGAGATAGCGCAGGCGTACGAGCCCATGGTCAACGCGCATGTGTACGCCCCTTCGGAGTACGTCGGCAATATAATGGAACTCTGCCAGAACCGTCGCGGTGTTTTCAGGGATATGAAATACATCGATGAGACCCGCGTTGACCTGCACTATGAACTCCCGCTGAACGAGATAGTATACGACTTCTTTGACGCACTGAAATCCCGCACGCGCGGCTACGCAAGCTACGATTACGAGATGATGGGATTTGTTCCGTCAAAGCTTGTCAAGCTGGATATCCTGCTCAACGGCGACGTTATCGACGCGCTTTCCTTTATCGTCCACAACGACAAGGCGTACGAGCGCGCCCGCAAGATGGCAGAAAAGCTCAAGGAGCATATCCCGCGGCAGATGTTCGAGATACCGATACAGGCCGCAGTTGGCGGAAAGATAATCGCGCGCGAAACGATAAAGGCGCTGCGCAAGGACGTCCTCGCAAAGTGCTACGGCGGCGATATCACCCGAAAGAAGAAGCTGCTTGAAAAGCAGAAAGAGGGTAAAAAGCGCATGCGTGCGTTCGGTACCGTTGAAGTCCCGCAGGAAGCGTTCATGGCTGTGCTCAAGCTTGACGATGAGTGATCTGCGGGGACTTTATATCCACGTTCCGTTCTGCCTGCGCAAGTGCCCTTACTGCGACTTTTACTCCGTGCCCGGGGAAGAAGCGCTGCGGGCTGATTACGCTGCGGCAGTCGTGCGGAACCTGCGGAATTACCACGAGCGGTTCGACACCGTGTATTTCGGTGGCGGTACGCCGAACCTGATAGCCCCGCATATGGCTGAAATACTTGGCGCGGTGGCCATCGCGCCCGGCGCGGAGGTATCGTCGGAATGCAACCCCGCTTCCACCGCCCCCGAAACGCTGGAATTGCTGCGGAATGCGGGCGTGAACCGCATTTCCGTCGGGGTGCAGTCGCTGCAGGACAACGAACTGCGGAAGCTCGGCAGGCTGCACGACGCGGCGCAGGCTGAGGGGCTGATAAGATCCGCGCATGAAGCGGGATTCGATAATATTTCCGCAGATGTGATGCTCGGCATTCCCGGGCAGACTGCGGCTTCGCTGACGGACACGATAGAG
>HF989503.1:67293-93766 GCA_000432175.1 Eubacterium sp. CAG:786 | reverse complement strand
GAGCGGCTTGCGGAACTGCCGGTACAGCATATTTCGGCGTACATGCTCACTCTGGAGCCAGCGACCCCGTTCGGGAAATCCCCGCCCAAAGACATGGCAGACGACGACCTGATGGCAGACCTATACGCGCTCTGTCAGCGGCTTTGCGGGGAGCATGGATTTGCGCAGTACGAGATAAGCAACTTTGCCCGCGGGGGCTTTCAGTGCCGGCACAACCTGAAATACTGGCGCGACGAGGAATATCTCGGCGTCGGCGCGGCAGCGCATTCATTCTATGGTGGGAAGCGCTTCGCGGTGCCACGGGATATACGCGCATTCATCAGCGCGGAGACACAGCCGGTGGAAGTCACCGACGACAGCCCTGGGGATTACGACGAGCAGGTCATGATGAGAATGCGGCTCGCGGAGGGCATTCCCGAGGAGCTGTACAAGCCGCTTGAAAAGGCGCTGCGCCTGCTCCCGGAGGAATATTACACGCTCAAAAACGGCAGACTTGCGCTCACGGCAGAGGGCTTCCCGGTGTATAACTACATCGTGTCGCTGCTGCTGGCGCACAGGGAGGAAACATGAGAAGAAAAGACCGCGAAGTCACCGACAACGCCAGGATAGACGAGATAATCACCCGCTGCAGCTGCTGCCGCATTGGCTTCAACGACGGTGGTGAAGTTTACATCGTGCCGATGAACTTTGGGTTTGTAAAGCGCGGTGAAAAGCGCGTGCTGTACTTCCACAGCGCAAAAGAGGGAAGAAAGACAGACCTGCTGAAAAACGGCTGCGACGTCGGCTTTGAGATGGACTGCGGCTATCAGCTGCACCCAGGTGAAGTCCCCTGCGACTGCTACGCGGAATTCAGCAGCATTATCGGCACGGGGCATGCGGAGATAGTCGCCGGCGATGAGGAAAAGATACAGGGGCTGCAGTCCCTGATGAAGCAGGCCGCAGGAAAGGAAAACTGCGAATTCCGTCCGGAAATGCTGGCGGCTGTCTGCGTCTTTCGGCTGGAGATAGATAAAATATCCTGCAAAGTACATTTATAAGGAGAATCAACATGGCTTACACGATAGAAAAAGGAAAAAAATTCATTCCTGCGGACAGCGGGTGCTTTCAGTATATCGGCAGAATAGATTCCGACGACCCGAAACGACCGGTTATGATATGGCCGGGCTCGTATATCGACGTGGATTTCACCGGCACATATGCGGCTGTCGTGCTGAAGAATATAAACTTCCAGGAGGACACGCACTTTGCAGTCATCGTGGACGGCGTGATGAAGAAGATTTTTCTGCCCACCGACAGGCAGGATAACCTGTACGTCGCTGCCGAGGGACTAGAGGACAAGCAACATACACTGCGTATCCTGAAAACGCTTGCCGCGCATAATTACCTTGAATTCACCGGAATCGTAGTGGACGAGAATGCCAGCGTGACAAACCCGGACCACAAGTACGACATGAAACTTGAGGTATACGGCGACAGCGTTTCTGCCGGAGAAGTCACCGAGGCGCTGTATTACGAGGGACAGTGCGACCCGGCAGACCACCGCAACAAGCTGGATAATTCCCACTTCTCCTATGCGCTGAGCCTTGCGCGCAAGCTTAACGCGGAAGTCCACGACACGGCGCAGGGCGGTATTGCCCTGCTTGACGGCACCGGTTATTTCTGCTCAGACCAGCTCACCGGTATGGAAAGCTGCTGGGACAAGCTGGAGTACACCCCCTATGCCGACCGCAAGCAGTGGGATTTCTCAAAGTGGATTGCAGACGCGGTTATAATCGCCATCGGGCAGAATGACGCAAACCCCGAGCCGGAGCGCATCAGGACCCCGGAATACCGCCGCATGTGGAAGGACCACTACATAAAGTTCCTGCGCGGGCTTATGGAGAAGTACCCGGAAGCAAAGTTTGTGCTTATCCTGACTGTCCTCGGGCATGACAGGACATGGGACGACGCCCTCGAAGAAATAACGCAGGAGGTCAATTCCGACCGGGTATCGCATTTCATGTTCCGTCGCAACGGAAACGCCACCAACGGCCACCCCCGCGCCACCGAGCAGGAGGAAATGGCAGGCGAGCTGTACAACTATTTCAAGGGCACGCTGGGCTTCTGACCAGTTTATTGCATGAATTAAGGACACGCTGAATTAAACAAAACCGACCCGCTCAAACGAGTCGATTTTGTTGCGCTTTGCGTTATTCAGCGTGTCCTTAAGTGTATTTGCCCCTTTGTTTGCAGGCCGGGATTTGTTGATATTGCACAAAAATTTCTGAAAATATGAAATTTATTGCGCAGACAAGTTGCACTTTTGCAGATGTTGTGCTATAATATATGTGTGCTCAAAGAACTTTAGCGGATAAAAGCCGCAAAGCGTCAAAGCAGTATATTCATAAAGTACACAAAAGAGGAGAAACAACAATGAAGATGAAGAAATTATTAGCAGCTATCGCAGCAGCTGCAATGGCACTGACTGCAACGGCATGTTCCAGCGGCAACGGCAGTTCCGCCGCTTCTGACAACAGCAGCGCAGCTAACGCAGACGCCGGCAAGGTTTACAACATAGGTATCTGCCAGCTGGTTCAGCACGAGGCTCTCGACGCTGCGACCAAGGGTTTCAAGGACGTTCTCGTTGAGAAGCTGGGCGCAGATAACGTAAAATTCGACGAGCAGAACGCAAACGGTGAGTCCACAAACTGCACCACTATCTGCACAGGTTTCGCAGCAGCAAACGTTGACCTGATCCTGGCTAACGCTACTGGCGCACTCCAGGCAGCAAGCGCAGCTACAGCTACTATCCCGATCCTGGGCACTTCCGTAACAGACTACGGCACCGCTCTTTCCATCGACGACTGGACCGGCGCTACCGGCACAAACATTTCCGGTACTTCCGACCTCGCTCCTATCGACGAGCAGGCTAAGATGCTGCAGGAGATGTTCCCTGACGCAAAGACAGTAGGTATCCTCTACTGCTCCGCTGAGGCTAACTCCAAGTACCAGGCTACCAAGTTCACCGAGGCTCTTGACGGCTCCGGCATCACAGTCAAGGAATACAGCGCAGCTGACACAAACGAGATCAGCACCGTATGCACCACCGCAGTAAGCGAGTGCGACGTGCTCTATATCCCGACTGATAACACAATGGCTTCCTCCACCGAGACCGTAAAGAACATCGTTGTTCCGGCTGGTATCCCTGTTATCGCAGGCGAAGAGGGCATCTGCAAGGGCTGCGGCGTTGCTACGCTGTCCATCAGCTATGAGGATCTTGGCAGAACCACCGGCGAGATGGCTTACGAGATCCTGGTAAACGGCGCTGACATAAGCACCATGGAGGTTCGTTTCGCTCCCAACGTTACCAAGAAGTACAACGCAGCTATCTGCGAGGAGCTTGGTATCACTCCTCCCGAGGGCTATGAGGCTATCGCTGAGTAATTCCGCGGAAGAACTAAAATTTAATGCAAAACGGGGTGCGGGCTATGTCCGTTCCCCGCTTCTGCGTAAATAAAGACACTTTTCTTCTGGCTATTATTCGGAGAATTCCATGGGGCTTTTCTGCATAATTAGGAAAACGCTGATTAAATCAAATTCGCCTCGCTCAAACGAGCATACTCACGCGGCTGAATTTGATACGCTGCGCTTTAATCAGCGTTTCCCTAGGGCAACACCGCACAAAGACCATTTATTGGATTTTGCACGTGTCTTGCTTGCATCTTTTCCGTCATCTTGCACAATTCGTCCTAGCAAGGCGACAGCCTTGCGTCGTCCTCATTGTACAATCTGACGAAAAATCTGACTGCGCAATACACGTACAATCTTTGTGCGGTATTGCCCTAGCAATTATAATTCACAAAAACAGTATCGGAGAGAAATATGGAGTTATTATTAAACAAACTTTCTACATTCGGTAATGCTCTTCCCGGCGATATCACGCAGGGACTTATCTGGGGCATTATGGCTATCGGCGTGTTCATTACATACAAGATCCTGGACTTCGCCGACCTGACTGTCGATGGCACGCTGGGTCTTGGCGGCGTTACCGCCGTCGTGCTCATCTCTAACGGAGTTCCCGTTCCGGTCGCAATGCTCATCGCATTCCTGGCAGGGTGCATGGCCGGTCTGTGTACGGCGCTGCTGAATACAATGCTCGGTATCCCGGGCATTCTGGCAGGCATTCTCACACAGCTGGCGCTGTATTCCGTTTACCTCGACATCAACGGCAAGGCGAATGCGCCTATCAGCGTTGATAAGTTCCCGCTGGTCATTTCGTCGAGATACGTAACAGCCGGCAACGAGGTGGTGGATATAATCCGCACGGTGGGTACGGCTCTGCTGTTCGTGGTTCTCATCATCGCGGCGCTTTACTGGTTCTTCGGCACTGAATACGGCATGGCTATCCGCGCGACTGGCTGCAACTCCAGCATGTCCAAGGCCGAGGGTATCAACACCAAGCGCACGACTATCATCGCGCTGGTGCTCTCCAATGGTTTAGTGGGACTTGCGGGCGCTCTGCTGGCTCAGTACCAGGGCTTCGCTGATGTAAACATGGGTCGCGGCGCTATCGTTATAGGACTTGCAGCGGTAATTATCGGCATGGTGCTGGGTGAAGTCATTCTGCGCAAGCGCTTCAACTTCATCGGCAAGCTTTCGTTCACTGTCATCGGCGCTATCGTGTACTTCGTTGTGCTGAGAATTGTAATGCTCATCGGTCTTTCCACCGATAACACAAAGATGTTCTCTGCGATAATCGTTGCACTGTTCCTGGCTGTGCCCTATATCCAGAAAACGAGCAAGACTTCCTTCCGCAAGGCGGGCAAGCGCGCTGCCAATGCAGCCATTGACGAGGCTGAGCACCTGGGTGCCGCACTGGCAAACTCCGTGAACAGTCCTAAGAAGGAGGGCAAGTGATATGCTGGAATTAGTCAACATCAAAAAGGCGTTCAACCCTGGCACCATCAACGAGAAAAAGGCACTCAACGGCGTTTCCATCAAGCTTGAGGAAGGCGATTTCGTGACCATAATCGGCGGTAATGGCGCCGGAAAATCCACCACGCTGAACGCAATAGCAGGCGTATGGCCCGTGGACAGCGGTGCGATAATCATTGACGGGCACAACGTAACGGGACTTTCCGAGCACCAGCGTGCGAAGTATATCGGGCGCGTATTCCAGGACCCCATGACAGGTACCGCAGCCGATATGGAGATACAGGAAAATCTCGCGCTGGCAGCGCGCCGCGGAAAGGCAAGGCTGCTTAACTGGGGAATCACCCGTAAGGAGCGCGAGGAATACCACGAGCTTCTCAAGACGCTGGGATTGGGTCTTGAGGACAGAATGACCTCCAAAGTGGGGCTTCTTTCCGGTGGACAGCGTCAGGCGCTGACGCTGCTGATGGCGACGCTCAAGAAGCCGCAGATACTGCTTCTGGACGAGCACACCGCAGCCCTGGACCCCAAGACGGCTGCAAAGGTACTGCAGCTCAGCGATGAGATTATCGCGGCAAACCACCTTACTGCGATGATGGTGACCCATAACATGGGCAACGCTATTGAGTACGGCAATCGTCTGATAATGATGAATGACGGCAAGATAATCTACGACGTCAAGGGCGAGGAGAAGAAGCACCTGACCGTTGACGACCTGCTGCAGAAGTTTGAGGAGGCCAGCGGCTCCGCTCTTAATAACGACCGTATGCTCCTTTCCAAGAACAAGTAAGGCTGATTTAAAACTCCGATACAGACTTCCCCCGACCACAAGCCGGGGGATTTTTTATAGATGTGTGTAATTCTATATGCGAATTCGCGCAGCGAAGAGCCCGAGAAACTCAAAGTTGAAACGCGAATTCGCGCAGCGAAGAGCCCGAAAAAATCAAAGTTGAAATGTGAATTCGCGCAGCGAAGAGCCCCCCAAAAAACAAAGACGCGAATTTGCGAAGCAAAGAGCCCGAAATGCACCTGTCGTCGGTGCGGGTGCCGTGCGTCGTTTTTCCGGTTTCGCGTAGCGAAACGCAAGTCCCAATCAGGGACTTGCGAGGAAAAACGATGCCTCCAAAACAAAATCCCCGTCATCGACGGGGATTTTGTTTTGGTTGGGATAGTGCGATTCGAACGCACGCATGAGGGAGTCAAAGACCCTTGCCTTACCGCTTGGCTATATCCCAGGAGTTAATGAAAAAGGCACAGGAAAACCCTATGCCTTTTAATATCTGGGGTGGGTAGTGGGAGTCGAACCCACGATCTTCGGGACCACAATCCGACGCTTTAACCTACTAAGCCATACCCACCATACATGGCACGCCATGAAGGATTCGAACCTTCGACCTACCGCTTAGAAGGCGGTTGCTCTATCCAGCTGAGCTAATGGCGCATACCTTGTTGGCTGTCCGAAAGGACATGGAGCGGGTGATGGGAATCGAACCCACGCGACCAGCTTGGAAGGCTGGGATTCTACCATTGAACTACACCCGCATTGCTAACATCAATGCTTAATTATTATAGCACTTTATCCCTGCTTTGTCAAGGGGTTTTGAAAATTTTTTCGGGAATTCTGCAAAAACAACGTGAAAATCAGACACCGGCAATGATAACCTTATTTTTTTCTCAGTCATGTGGAATATTATGTTAATTCCCCGCATATATATGTACGAGAATAACAGCAACGGAGGGAAAATATCATGGACAAGAAAAAACTTCTTATAGCGGCGGCGTCTGTCGGCATATGCGCGGTAACTCTTGCGATGGGAGGGACAAGCCCCGCGACCGCGCTCACAGCGGCCGTAGGCGCAGCGCGGACTACCGCGTACCTTTCCGCGGGGATCACGGTGAATTCTGTGGCAGCGCCCCGGGCAGCCGAGGAAGCGCCCCCGTCGGAAGAAGCGCTCACCGGGGAGGAGAGTTCCACCGAAAGCGAAAGCCGGAATTCCACCGCAGAAGCCGTCGGAACTGTGGAGCGCGCCCCGACTGCTGAAGCCGCCCCAGGTGCGGAAACTCACGAAAGCGTTCCCGCTGCGCAGACTGAAGGCACGGCACGGGTCATATCCAGGAACATCATGGAGTTCGACGACGGAACCGACCGCACAGCCGCAGGGAACAAAAGCGGAATTATTGTGCGGGAGCATTTCGCGGGGTATCAGGGGAATGATTACATAACGCTCCCGGGCGGGGGTATCGTGTGGAACTGCACCAGCGACAGCGCGGAAAAAATCCTCGCAGCCGGCAGCAGCCTGCCGGAACTCCCGATAGAAAAAAACACCCCGGAGCCGCAGGTGCTCATCGTGCACACCCACACCACCGAGGGCTACGAGCCGTATCAGCGGGACTATTACGACAGCAGCTACCCCAGCCGCACCCGCGACCCGTCGCATAACATGATAGCCGTCGGGGAAGCCCTCGCGGACAAGCTTGCGGAAAACGGTATCTCAGTCCTGCACGACGGTACGGTGCACGACTATCCCAGCTACACCGGTTCCTACGACCGAAGCGAAGCGACTATCCGCGCGGCGCTGGAGGAATACCCGTCGATAAAGGTGATAATCGACCTGCACCGCGACGCCATTGCAAACGACGGTGTGCGCACGGCTCCCGTGGCGACGGTGGACGGACGTTCCGCAGCGCAGTTCATGATAATCACGGGCTGCGACGACGGGCGCTTCGGCAACATGCCGGATTACCTGAGCAACCTCAGCCTTGCGTGTCTGATACAGGATACGTCGGAAAAGCTGTACCCCGGGCTTGCGCGCCCGGTGCTGTTCGATTACCGGAATTACAACCAGCACATTTCCACCGGGTCGCTGCTGATAGAGGTGGGCAGCCATGCGAATTCCCTTGATGAAGCCGTCTATACCGGGGAACTTCTCGGTGAGATACTTTCGGACAGCCTTTCTCAGCTTGCAGCGCCTGCGGGAAATTCAGACGTCCCCGAGGTATCCTGAAAGGTCGCTGCGGTACATGTCGGCGGCATGCCGGAGTTTCACCTGCTGCGGCTCTGAAACATCGCGCACGGCCGCCGTCAGGAACCCCGCAGCTTTCGCGGTGAGAACAGCGGTGAGGGAGTCCTCAAAGACCGCGCATTTTTCCGTCGGGAAGCCCGCAGCACCCGCTGCCGCAAGGAATATCTCAGGTCGGCTCTTGCTGCCGAATTCATCGCAGGTGACTATCCCGGAGAACATCTGCAGCAGCCCCTGCCGTTCCAGCGCCGCGCAGGAAAGCTCCTTGTCGCCCGCAGTCGCGAGGACCATCGTTACCCCACGACTATGCAGCGCGGAAACAAGTCCGGCAGCCCCGGGCTTGAGCGGGCATTCGCTGCGGTAGAATTCCGAAATTATATGCACTAGCGCCCTCTGAACGTCCTCCGGGGTGTCGGTCAGGGGGTAGTTTTTCAGCAGGTATCGTGAACTTTCGGGCAGGGTCATTTCAGCGAGAATTTCAGCAAGACCAGGCTTCGGGACGACGCCGCGGCTTTTCAGGAAGCGTTCCCCAAGGTCGTCCCACACCGGGGAACTGTCCAGCAGCGTGCCGTCAATGTCGAATATCGCCGCAGAGATATCCTTAAGCGTCATACTGCGGTTATCCCGGAGATAACGCCGGAGGTGGCTTCACCGGCTTCTGCGGTGTGGTAGTATACCTGCAGCGAACAGAAATTCCCCGCATATTCAAATGTGAATTCCGACTGCCCCATGAGCAGCGTTTCATCCGTGTAAACCTCGCAGCTGGACTGCCACCCGGAATTCCCGCCGATATCCGCGCTTTCAAAGCTGGTGTTCTGCAGCGTATAGCCGTCTATCTGCCAGCCGATAAGCGAGTTGTTGTGGTTCGTCTGCGCGTATTCCTCAAGGGAAAGCTGCTCCCCGGTGCTTTCGTCCGCGGTTATCTCAAGCGTGGTGAGCGTCACCATCGCCGTCTGGTCGGGCGCCGCAGCATAAACCACGTACGAGGCGCCGTTCTTGGTGTAGCTTTCTTTAAGCGCCATGGCGTCCGTGTAACTCCCGGAACTGTTCTCGAAAAGCATCTGATAGACGTCGTCCCCGGTGAGCACTTCCCATTCAGCGGGGAAGCTTATTTTCATGCCGCAGGCGGTGACTTCCGCAGAGGAGTCGGTCTTTTTCAGGCTGGCTGTTACGGTGTTCCCCGAGCATGCGGTCAGGGTGATGGTCAATAGTACTGCCGCTGCTGCGGAAATTGTCTTTTTCATTTGTATCTCCTTGAAATCATGTTGGTACTGCGTTAATTATACATCATTCCCGCGGGAATTGCAACCGCTGGTTAGCAGGGAAAAATACTACTTGCAATATTAATAAAAAAGTGGTACAATATAAAAGAAGGTAACCTCTAAAAACCGGGACACGAGCAGATTTCGTGCGTGACTTATATCAGATGCCAGGCGTCAAACCGCAGGAATAATGTATTTATTTCAAGGTTTGACAACGAAGCAGATGATGAATAAGGAGCGAAGCGACGTTTCTTGATAAGTCATAGAAATCTGCCGTGAAGGAGGTTTTTAGAGGTTACCAGTAGTATTTTCAGCCGTTTATACGGTGTAATCATAAAAAGAGGAGATTTCCATAAATGAAATTAGGTATGGTAGGTCTGCCGAATGTCGGCAAGAGCACCCTTTTCAACGCACTCACAAACGCAGGCGCCGAGTCTGCAAATTACCCGTTCTGCACCATTGAGCCGAACGTGGGCATAGTTTCCGTGCCGGACGAACGTCTGGACAAGCTTGCCGAGATGTATCACCCCGAGAAGTTCACCCCGGCTACGCTGGAATTCGTGGATATCGCGGGTCTGGTAAAGGGCGCTTCCAAGGGCGAGGGACTGGGCAACAAGTTCCTGTCGAATATCCGCGAGGTGGACGCTATCGTGCATGTGGTACGCTGCTTCCAGGACGACAACATAATCCACGTTGACGGCAGCATAGGCGCCGCAAGGGATATCGAAACCATCAACCTGGAGCTGATATTCTCCGACCTTGAGATACTCGAGCGCCGTATCGACCGCGCAAAGAAAGCAGTCAAGGGCGACAAGTCCCTGCAGAAGGAAGTTGACTTCTTCGAGGCGCTGAAGGCTCACCTTGAAAACGGAAAATCTGCGCGCAGCTATGATTTCACCGACGACGAGCGCGCAATGCTCAAGGATACGCCGCTGCTTTCCAACAAGCCGGTCATCTACGCTGCAAATCTCTCTGAGGCAGATTTCACCGGGGATATCAACAGCAACCCTGAGTACCAGGCAGTATGCGCCATCGCAAAGGAAGAGAACGCGGAGGTACTGCCCATCTGCGCTCAGATAGAGGCTGAGATTTCTGGCATGAGCGACGAGGACAAGGAGCTGTTCCTTGCGGACATGCACCTCGAAAGCTCCGGTCTTGCCAGAATAATCAAGACCGGCTATCATCTGCTGGGACTTATATCCTACCTCACCGCAGGCCCGCAGGAGGTACGCGCGTGGACCATCACCCGCGGCACCAAGGCTCCGCAGGCGGCAGGAAAGATACACACCGACTTTGAAAAGGGCTTTATCCGCGCGGAAATAGTCGCATTTGACGACCTTATGTCCTGCGGAAGCATGGCTGCCGCAAAGGAAAAGGGACTTGTGCGCCTGGAAGGAAAGGATTATGTTATGCAGGACGGCGACGTTACGCTGTTCCGCTTTAACGTCTGATGTCTGAAATTCCCGGAAACACGATGGAGCGAGGTCCTGATGAACAAGATCATACGAGGTAGGAACAACAATACCAAAAAGGTAAAGCTGCTTTTCATATCCCAGGTGGTATTAGGCGTAATGCCGGTGCTGCTGCTGATCTTCTTTGTCTGGAAGAAGCTTTATAGCACGCCCATCGTGGCAGCGGTGTTCATTATCCTGATATTTTTGTGCAACCTGGCGTATGCGTTTCTTGGCAGGCAGTACGCGGTGCTCAATTCCGGCGTAAAGGGCGAACGCAGGCTGTTCCGCACGGTTAAGAAGCTGCAAGGCACGAATATCGTGTTCCACAATCTGCCGGTCAGGTACAAGCGCGGCAGGTCGGAACTGGACATGCTGATAATCTGCCATGCCGGGGTGCTTATAATCGAGGTCAAGAACCATTCCGGCACGATAAGCGGTTCCTGGCGCGACGACAAGTGGACGCAGCGCAAGCATTACCGCGACGGAAAGGTAACGGAAACGCTCATGGACAATCCAATAAAGCAGATGCGCCGTCAGCGCGATATAGTCAAGAGTATCCTGACAGCCGCCGGCGAGGACGTGTGGATAGACTCCGTGCTGTACTTCTCGTCCCCGAATGCGCGTTTGAAGCTTTCCCTCCGCGAGAATGACTACGTGTGCTGCGAAAGCAATGAACTTCTTGATTTCCTGCGGAAATACGAGCACGGCGAAACGCTTTCCAAAACCAGAATGGAGCACATTTCAAAGATACTCAAAGACAGCGCGGGGATTTAGGTTAATTCGTAATTCGTAATTCGGAATTCGGAATTATTGTGTCTGCTTCGCAGACGAATTTTAAAAACTTTGATATGAAACAACACAGGACAAAAGAAGCAATTCACTTTTGCCCTGTGTATTTTATAGTAAATCTTTTGAGATAAAGTCCCGCGTAGCGGGACACCATAATTCCGAATTAAAAAATCTCTCTTCCCCCCTTGACAAACCGGACGCTTGGTGATATAATAATAACGTTGCTGTAAAGTGTTTTCACTTGACACATATATTCCAGAACGGAGAAGCATATGGAACGCACCGATATCGTCATACTTCTTGATATTTACGGCGAACTGCTGGCAAACGCCCAGCGCGACGCGCTCGATATGCGGTATAACGACGACCTTTCACTCGCTGAGATAGCGGTGGAGATGGGCGGCGTCACCCGGCAGAGCGTGCTGTATTCCATAAGAAAAGGCGAGCAGAAGCTGGCAGAGCTTGAGAGCAAGCTGGGTTTTCTGGCGCGGCTGAGGGAGCTTTCCGGTGAGATAGACCAGGCAAGGGATATCGTGGAGGATATGAAAAAGGACAGCAGCGACCACCGCCTTGATGAACTTGGCGCGCTTCTTTCAGAAATACGCGGGGGAATATAGACGGTACAGGATACGGATATGTGATGTAAAGGCGGTGAGGTCATGGCTTTCGAGGGACTTTCAGGCAAGCTCAACAGCGTTTTCGGAAAACTGAAGGGACGCGGCAAGCTCAACGAAAAGGACATCAGGGACGCTATGCGCGAGGTTCGCATGGCGCTGCTGGACGCGGACGTAAACTACAAGGTCGCTAAGGACTTCGTGGCAAAAGTCAGCGAAAAGGCGGTAGGCGAACAGGTCATGGAGAGCCTTACCCCCGCGCAGCAGGTAATAGATATAGTACACCGTGAGCTTATCGAGCTGATGGGCAACACCACCGCAAAGATAAACTTCCCGTCAAAGCCGCCGTGCGTTATCATGATGTGCGGTCTGCAGGGCGCTGGTAAGACCACCCACTGCGCAAAGCTTGCAAAGCACCTTATCGCGCAGAACAGGCGTCCGCTGCTGGTTGCCTGTGATATATACAGACCTGCGGCTATCGACCAGCTGAAGATAGTCGGCGAAAAGGCGGGCGCTCACGTTTTCGAGATGGGTCAGACCGACCCGGTGAAGATTGCAAAAGAGGGCATAAAATACGCCAAGGACAACGGCTTCGACGTTGTTCTGCTGGATACTGCGGGACGTCTGCACATTGACGAAACGCTCATGGACGAGCTGAAAAACATCAAGCGTGAAACCACCCCGGACGAGATACTGCTGGTGGTGGACTCCATGACCGGTCAGGACGCCGTGAATGTTGCGGAGAGCTTCAACGAGGCGCTGGATATCACCGGCGTTATCCTCACCAAGCTTGACGGCGACACCAGGGGCGGTGCTGCGCTGACAGTCCTTGCGATAACCGGCAAGCCGATAAAGTTCGCGGGCATAGGCGAAAAACTTGACGACATCGAGCCTTTCCACCCGGACAGAATGGCAAGCCGTATCTTAGGCATGGGCGATGTGCTCACCCTCATCGACAAGGCGAAGAACACCATCGACGAGAAGGCGGCTGCCAAGACCATGCAGAAGATGCAGGAGAATAAATTCGACCTGAATGACCTGTATGCACAGTTCGAGCAGATAGAGAAGATGGGCAGCATACATTCCCTGCTCAAGATGATACCCGGAGTTGCCGGAAAGGTCAGGGAAGAGGACATCGACGAAAAGAAGATGCCCCGCACAAAGGCGATAATCTCCTCTATGACGCCGAAGGAGCGCGAGAAGCCCTCCATCATCGACGCAAAGCGCAAGCGCCGCATTGCAGCGGGCAGCGGCACCCGCGTCGAGGACGTCAACCAGTTGCTGCGTCAGTTCGAGCAGATGCAGAAGATGATGAAGCAGCTCGGTTTCGGCGGCAAGGGTAAGGGCAAGAAGATGCGCATTCCCATGAACATGATGAAGCAGATGGGCAACATGGGAGGACCTGGCGGGTTCCCGATGTAATGCAGGCTGACGGAGTGGTTTATGAGAATATCCATTAACCAAGCATTCTTTGCGGAAACGCATTGAAATATAAAACAATTGCCCACAAGGGCAGAGCTGATATGATTTCACTGTGTAATACACATGAATATATCAATGCTGAAAGGAGAAAATAAAATGGCAGTTAAGATCAGACTTCGCAGAATGGGCGCAAAGAAGGCTCCCTTCTACCGTGTAGTTGTAGCTGATTCCCGTTACCCCAGAGATGGTCGTTTCATCGAGGAGATCGGCACCTATGATCCTACTAAGGAGCCGGCTCTCGTAAACATCGACATAGCTAAGGCTGACGAGTGGATCAAGAAGGGCGCACAGCCCACTGATACCGTTAAGAGACTTCTCAAGAAGTAATACGCGGCAGCAGTAACGCGGGCATTTCTGCCCGTCAAGAACTTTACCGGGGAAATTCCCCTTTATCCCACAGGAGGGAACATATATGAAAGAGCTTCTGATAACTATCGCTTCTGCCCTCGTTGAGGACAAGGGTGCAGTTCAGGTCACTGTTGACGAGCCGGACGCTGAGGGCGTGGTAGTTTACCACCTCCACGTTGCCCAGGAGGACATGGGCAGGGTCATCGGCAAGCAGGGCAGGATCGCAAAGGCTATCCGTACCGTGATGCGCGCAGGCGCAGTACGCGCGGATGAGAAGATCTCGGTCGAGATCGACTGATAACAGATAAAAGCGGAACTCACAGTTCCGCTTTTTGTTTCTGAGGTGAAACATGAACGTAAAGGAAAACGACAACAAAGAGATAGTCAAGATGGTGCGCGAGGGTCTTAAAAAGACAGGGGGCTACTGTCCCTGCAGGATAGAGCACACTCCTGAGAACAAATGCATGTGCGAGGAATTCCGGCGCCAGATAGCCGACCCGGATTTCGAGGGATACTGCCACTGTATGTTGTATTACAAGAGCAAGTGAGCGCATTTTGAAGCAGATTATTTACGATTGCGCTTCCATATAGTGACATAAATTATTGACTTTTCATGCATCTGATGATATAATAAACGCAAGGCGTTTATTATATATTAAAATGCCTTGCACATGCGTTCGCTTTCAGCGAACTCCGTGCATATCGGCAAATTACATCATATCCTTGCGGATATGATGTAATAAAACGCAAGGCGTTTAATGCGGTTATATGTAATTTTCTTACACAGTCAGATAAGAAGAGGGTGCATTATGTCAGAAAGGCTTCGGTTGAAGGAACACAGGATAGAACACTTTTTTAATTTTACAAGAGTGAAGAAGTTCATTCTGGGATGAAAACGCTGAAATTCCCGGACGGCAGCACGGTGGATTATGAGCTGACCCGCAAGCCGGTGAAAAACGTCAATCTCCGGGTCAGGGAGGATGGAACGCTGCGTATTTCCGCGAACAGCCGCGTGAGCGTCCGGCATATCGAGGAGTTCATCGTGTCGCAGCAGGGGTTCATTCTGAAAGCAATGGAGCGCATAAAGGCGCGTTCCGCTGAGAATGAGATATCCGATAAAATGCGATGGCTCGGCAGGGAATACCCTATTCGTGTGATATCCAGCAGCCGCGAGTGCGCAGTCCTGGAGCAGGACGAGCTGCGGGTGTTCACGAGAGTACCAGAGCAGGAGCATGTCCGGCAGATGGTTCAGCAGTGGCTTGTTGAGAATTTCACCCAGCTGTGCCGCGAGCTCAACGCGGAAGTCCGCAGCAGCCTTGCTTCCGCAGGAATAAACCCACCGCCAACGCGCATAACTATAAAGGACATGAGATCCCGCTGGGGCAGCTGCACCTGGGCAAAGGGGCATATCTCCATCAATTTCAGGCTTGCCGCATACCCGCGGCAGACGGTGCTTTCGGTGTTCTGGCATGAATATGCGCATTACTGGCACCACGACCATTCGCAGCGGTTTTACGCGTTTCTGGAGAAGCACTATCCGGAATACCGCAAGTGGAATTCACTGTTAAAATAACGGGGAGTATAACCGTGACGCACAAAAATTCCCCTCCATGAACCGGAGAGGAATTTGCGTATCATATCTGTTCTGCCTTTTTTGTCTTGAAATAGTTCGGCTTGTTTGCGCCGATTATCTCCATGAGCTTGCTGCTGCGCTCGAAAACGAGCTTGAACAGCACGCAGCCGATTATCGTCACTACCACAAATTCGCCGGCAGCCACGGTTATCATGTTGAACCATACCGGCGGCTCGTTGCCATAGCAGATGTAAAGCTCAATGGGAATGATGATGCCGTTGCTTACCACCGAAGTCAGTGAAGCCACCCAGATATTCCTGATGTAGAACATGGGAATGACTGCGATAGCCGTTGCGAGGGTACCGAAGATCATATCCATCAGCGCCATCGGGCTGAAGCAGTTAGCGATGAAGCAGCCGAGGATGAGCGCAATGCTGTAGTCCTTGCGGTAGAAGCACAGCAGCACCAGTATTTCCGAAAAACGGAACTGCACCGCAGGGAAGCTGAGCCCCGGGAGGGCTACCGTCAGTGCCGCATAAACAGCTGCGACAAGCGCAAGACGAACGAGGTTTTTGGTTTCAAAGATCTTGTTTCTGGACATAAAAAAACTCCTTGTTTTTTAACGGTGGTTGGACAAAGAAAACACCGTATTAAATTTTCTGTGCCACATGGCACTGATATATGATAACACATTCTGCGGGAAATTGCAATACCCTTTTTGAATAAAAATCCCACGCAGAACAGCGGCTTGTTGTCGCATTTTGTCGAAACTGAATTACAGGCGTCTGGTACGCCTTAAAACCGGTTCCTGAAAAAGGGACCGGTTTTCTGTTATTAGGTAACCTCTAAAAACCTCCTTCACGGCAGATTTTTATGACTTATATCATTTGCGTCGTTACCAAACCTTGAAATACATACAGTATACGCATTATCGCTTCGCGAAAACGCTGCGGTTTGGTGCCTAGCATCTGATATAAGTCATATACAAAATCTGCTCGTGTCCCGGTTTTTAGAGGTTACCATAATCACATCACACAACTGAAAGGGAAATCATTATGGGAAAAAGAACATCATTCTACATGGAGCGCGAAGCGTTTGTAGAGCTTGCGCAGACGGCTGTGGATATGGGCTGCCTGATACTCCGTCAGAACGGAAAGAAGATCGTTTCTGCGCAGGATACGTCGATAATCACCGCAAGCTGCCAGCAGTATTACTTCTATCTGCCTGCTGCCGGTGAGATCGACGAGGACCTCCCGCTTGGCTGCTTCAACAAGAACGGAAGCATGGTCATTGAAGCAAACTATACCACCCGCGACGAGAACTACGCCCTGCACCACGCGACTTTCTACCTCATGACAACGGTGCCCGACGGCAACGGTGGTTCCATCAGCGCGCCTGACTGCATGGTGACGCTTTACAAGAAGCTTGTCAAGAAGATGAAGATGCAGACTAAGTTCATCACCGTGCCTGCAGAGCGCATGTCCAACAGAATGACCTACTATGCAGACCCCGCGGACCGTTCCCACAAAATATACATGACCCCGAAGATGGAAAAGGCGCTCAGCAAGCCGGAAGTCACTCTCTGCTGACGCTCCTGCGGTATTCCAGCGCCGTCATTCCGGTGCGCCTGCGGAACTGCCGCATGAAGTGCACGTCGTTTTCAAAGCCGCACAGCCCGGATATTTCGCGCACCGTCATAAGGGTGTTAGCGAGGTAGTATTCCGCGAGTTCCGTTTTGGCGCGCAGAACGTCCTCGTAGCAGCTTACGCCGAATTCCGCGCGGTACAGCGTCTGGAAGTAGGACGGGCTGAGGGAAAGCCGCGCCGCCATGTTTTCCACGGTGTAGCATTCCCCGGGGGAGCCGTAAATTTCGGCGCGCAGCCGTTTCAGTCCTTCGCTGTGGGGCGCTGACGGAGTTTCACCGGCGCCCAGGGTCTGCGCTATCAGCAGCCGCAGCAGCAGGTCGGTGCATTCCCGGCTTTTTGGGGTGTCCGACATGCTTTCAAGCTTCAGCAGCCGGAACGCGTTTTCAGCCCCGCTGACCGAACCCACTGGCACCGGAACATTGAATGGTATATTCAGCCGTTCAAAGAATACATCATTCTCGTCGCACTCAAAGTGCGCCCAGTCGTTGACGTAATCAACACCTGCTGCCCCGTAATCCTGCGGGGCAGTATTTTTGTACAGTATCGCAGTTTCCGCGGGGACTTCAACGCGCTCCCCGTCGGCTATCACAAACGCCGGCGTGCGGAAAACCAGCAGCAGATTATCGCCGGAGCCTTCCGGCCTGATTATGTGAAACCACCGGTCGTGCCGGAATCCTATTCCCATTGCATGCAGTTTCATAAAGACCTCCATAGTATGATATATCAGTCTTTTGATATTATACATCATTGAAAATCTGCTGTCAATACATTATAATGGATATAACAAATAAAACGCTGAAAGGATGAAACCATCATGAAAACAGTACATCTTACCCTTAATCCGCTGGAGAAGAAGTCCCACATCAACCGCGAGATCTACGGAAACTTTTCAGAGCACCTCGGCAGGTGCGTTTACGACGGCATTTTCGTTGGTGAGGACAGCGATATCCCGAATATCGAGGGCTACCGCAAGGACGTCATCGACGCATTCAGGCAGATAAAGCTGCCGGTGCTGCGCTGGCCGGGCGGCTGCTTCGCTGATGAGTACCACTGGCGCGACGGAATAGGCGAGAAGTCCGCGCGCAAAAAGATGATAAACACCCACTGGGGCGGCGTGGTAGAGGACAACAGCTTTGGCACGCATGAATTCATGCGCTTCTGCGAGCTGGTGGGCTGCGAGCCGTATATCTCCGGAAATGTAGGCAGCGGCACCGTTGAGGAGCTTTCCAACTGGGTGGAATACATGACGTTCGACGGTGTTTCCCCCATGGCAGAACTGCGCAGACGCAACGGCAGGGAACAGCCCTGGAAGCTGAAGTACCTCGGCATAGGCAACGAAAGCTGGGGCTGCGGTGGAAACATGCGCGCCGAGTATTATTCCGACCTGTATCGCCGTTACGCGACCTACTGCCGCAACTACAGCGGCAATCAACTTTTCAAGGTAGCGAGCGGCTCGAATGCCGACGACTACAACTGGACTGAAGTCCTCATGAAGCAGGTGACCCCCAGCCACATGAACGGCATGTCCCTGCATTATTACACAGTCCCCGCCGGCGACTGGTGGCACAAGGGCAGCGCAACGGAATTCGACGAGCAGGAATATTATAAGACTATACGCTCTACCCTGGGCATTGAAGAGATAATACGCCGCCACGCGGGAATTATGGAGCGCTACGACCTCGAGCGCAAAGTCGGGCTCATCGTTGACGAATGGGGGACCTGGTACGATGTCGAGCCGGGCACAAATCCGGGCTTCCTCTATCAGCAGAACACCATGCGTGACGCGATAGTTGCGGGCGTCAACCTTAATATATTCAACCAGCATTCCGACCGTATCTCTATGGCAAATATCGCACAGGCAGTCAATGTGCTGCAGGCTGTCCTGCTCACCGAGGGCGCAAAGACCGTCAAGACCCCGACCTACCATGTGTTCGACCTGTACAAGGACCACCAGGACGCAGACCTCATCTACAGCCACATTGAGAATGAGTTTGCGGACGATGGCGTGCCTGCGCTGAGCCAGTCCGCTTCTGTCAACGGCGACGGAGAGGTGCTCGTGACTATCTCCAACGCCTCGCTGACCGAAAGCTACACCGTAGATATCGCGTCTGCATTTGCGGGGATAAAGTCCGCTGAGGGGCGCGTACTCACCGGCGAGGTACACGAGCACAACACCTTTGACGAGCCTGACAGGGTGACTATAGGCGCGCTCACAGTCAACACCGCAGACGGAAAGGCAGCCGCAGTAATACCCCCGTGCTCAGTCGCAGCGGTGAAGATTAAGCTGTGACGCAGCGTAAGCCCTGCCGCCGCTGCCTGCTGCAGGAAGCCGACGAGAGTCAGCTGTACGAAATAATCCGGCAGAGGATAACGCAGCTGCCGGATTCGCAGAAAGTGGACGACGAGGAATATTCAGCGCGTCTTTCCGCGTGCAGCGGCTGCGACAGCCTTGTAAGCGGCACCTGTCAGAAGTGCGGGTGCTATGTGGAATTACGCGCAGCCCGCAGGAACTCCCACTGCCCGCATGAGCGCCCCTCATGGTAAAAAATCAGTAATTGTTATTGACTTTTGCTCTTTGAAATAAACCCAGGTAAACTTTTTTCTGCGTAATCCTCAAAAAGATGTTGTCAATTTATAATACTTATGATATAATAGACGCAAAGCGTTTATTATAAATCAAAAAGCCGTGCATATCGGCAAATTATATCATATCCCTGCGGATATGATATAATATCACAAAAGGAGAGTGATATTATATGACAAGAAAATCTGATAAGGCAAAGCTGGCGTTTCTGGCTTTGTATTTTCTGATACTCACGGTGGAGCGCGTTATAAGTCTGGCGGCTGTTTTCACAGGCAATTCAGCAGAATACGGCATACTTGACTGGTATATGACCGGTCTGACGATATTAGCGATAATCGGCGCGTATACGTTCATCATCCTGCGCTGCCGTCCAGGCGCTGCAAAAAACGGGAACGAAATTTTCGGGAAGCTGTCTGTTGCCGCGGGTATTCTTCTGCTTGGAGGAATGGTGCACACCGAGGGCACGATACCTCCGATACAGTTTGGCGCATACGGAATGATACTGGTTTCTATGGCTATACACACTGCCCAGTGCGTGAAGCAGCATGGCAGCGCGCTGATACGCTGGCTTTCTTTCGGGTTTATCGTTGCGTTTTCAATGGCGATACCAGTGGTCTATACGACAGAAATCGAACTTTCATGGCTTTTTGTACCGCTGGAGGTAGTTGTTTCAGCGGGAATGGTGGTGCTTTTCACGATAATGCTGAGAGGCTTTTACAATGGCGACGGGATTTACGGATTTCCGGTGCTTCCTGTTGCTATAGCCAGTGTTGGCGACGCAGCTGTTCTTGCCTTGCGCTGGAATGAAGAGATAAACGTATTTGTGCTTATCTTTATCAGCGTTGCCTTAGTGCTTTTCATTGCGGGAAAAGCAGTCCTTTCAGCAAAAAAGACATGACAGAAGGGTGATATCATGCGAATTGCTGTTCTGTCGGATATACATTCGAATTTCCACGCGCTGTCTGCCGTTGTCGCGGACGCGGAGAAGCGCTCCCCGGACTGGTGGATATTCCTCGGGGATTACATAACCGACTGCCCCTATCCCCACCGCACGGTGGAATTCCTGCGGGACTTTGCGGAAACGCACCCGTGCGTACTTATCCGCGGCAACCGCGAGGATTACATGATAAACCAGCGTAAGTCCCCGCAGCCCTGGGAATACGGCTCAAAGACCGGGGCGCTGCGCTACTGCTTTGAGAACGTCACCGACGGCGACCTTGACTTATAAGGTAACCTCTAAAAACCTCCTTCACGGCAGATTTTTAGAGGTTACCTTTAGAGGTTACCATAAGACAGAATAACACGGAGGGGATATTCATGGAGGAACGCAACACTCTGCTGATAGTTGATGATTTTGAGTTCAACCGTCTGATGCTGAGCGATACTTTCAGCGACAGAAAGATCATCGAAGCAGAAAACGGCAAGCGCGCCATCGAGGAATTCGAAAAGAACAAGGACAAGCTGTGCGCTGTCCTGCTGGATATCATGATGCCGGTGATGGACGGCTTCGGGGTACTCGATTACCTGGTTGAGAACAAGTACATAGACGATATCCCCGTGTTCATCATCAGCGCGGATACTTCCGACAAGTCGCTGTCAAGGGCGTATGACCTGGGCGCGGCTGACGTCATCGCAAAGCCTTTCAATATCCGCTTCGTACGCAGGCGCATTAACAACATCATAGAGCTTTACAGCCAGCGCCGCTACCTCAGCACCCTTGTTAAGGAAAAGGGCATAGAGGTGCCTTTCCTCAAGACCGGAAACAAATAAATTTTAGCCCCCTGCTAAAAGGGGGCTTAATTACAACCAAAAAATCCCCCGGAACGGTTCCGGGGGACATTTTTCGCATTTATCAGTTGCGCATGTACTCGCGCCAGTCCAGGTCGCCGCGTTCGAGCGCATGGATAAGAGCCTCTGCAGTCGCGATATTGGTCGCAACGGGAATATTGTGCACATCGCACAGACGGAGCAGATTTATGTCGTTCGGCTCGTGCGACTTCGCATTGAGCGGGTCGCGGAAGAATATCAGCAGGTCAATCTCATTGCAGGAGATGCTGGAAGCAAGCTGCTGGTCGCCGCCCTGTGAGCCGCTCAGGAACCTCTGGATATGAAGCCCGGTCGCCTCTGCAACGAGCTTTCCGGTGGTGCCGGTGGCGCGAATTTCGTGGCGGCTGAGAATACCGCAATATGCGATACAGAACTGAACCATCAGTTCCTTCTTGGAATCATGTGCAATAAGTGCAATAACCACGGCTTATTCCCCCTTAATTGATGTTGATGGTGAGCGGAACGTCCTCACCAAGAATACGTCTTGCGATAGCGGCATACGCCTTTGCACCACCGCAGTTAGCGGGAAGCGGCTGACCCTTTGCGCCGCAAACCTTTATGTTCATATCCTCGGGAACAACGCCGATAAGCGGAATGCCAACGTTGTCCATGACCTCGTCGAGATCATACAGGATATCCTCGTCCTTGAAGTTGGGGCTGACCTTGTTTATGACCAGGCGCTGGTTAGTGCAGTTCTTTACATACAGGAAGTCCGACAGGATGGCGCCGTCACGCACGCAGACGGTATCCGGCGTAGTAACCATCAGGATAAGTTCTGCTGCCTTGATAACGCTGAACACGGAGCTGCCGATACCCGCGGTATCCATGATAATATAGTCGAAGTGCTTTCGCATCTCCTCGCAAACTTCCATTATCTTTTCAGGGTTGATGTCAATGAACGGGTTTCTCGTTGCGCAGACCAGATACAGATTATCCACACGGTCTACCTTCGTCGTAGCTGTGAGTATATCTATCTTGCCCTCAAGATATTCACCTATATCGTGCTTTACCTTGTCCTTTATACCCAGCATGATATCCAGGCATCTCAGACCAAAGTCCAGCTCTACGACAAGCGTTTTCTTACCGAGCGCAGCAAGCGCCGTAGCAACATTGGCAGATGTGGTGGACTTACCAGTGCCGCCCTTGCCTGCAGTTACCGCAATAATCTGTGACATATTATTCCCCTCTCAATCTATAATTATCCGTGTGTCGGGGCAAGTTACCCGATACAGTAAAGAATATCATTATTACTTAGCATTATTGCCCATATATATTCTATCACAAAACCGCCATAAAGGAAAGCATTTTTTTATATATTTCAAAAATTCGTGAATTTACTGTATTTCAGCTGCGTTTTTTTGTGCACATTCACACAAATATTCCAAATCATAATGCAACCATGCACTGAATATTATTTATGGAACCTATAAAAACCGGTTTGAAAAGGGAACATGGGTATACAAAAGAATTCAGACGATCAGGCATTAAACTGCATTTTTTTCGACAATTAGGAAGAGAAAATCAACAATTAGGAAGACTTTATTGACAGGCAGCGACGAAGATGGTAAAATAGACGTATGAAACGGATAAACCGTTTATGCAGAAAAACAGTGCAGACCACTGCACGCATGGAGGTATTTTATGGACAAGACCGCAGCATTACTTATCACAATTTTCCTCGGAGAGCTCGGAGTACACAGATTTATGTCCGGTAAGATCGGCACCGGCATCATCTGGCTGCTCACCGCTGGCTGCTTCGGCATCGGCTGGATAATCGACGTTGTCAACGTTGCAACAGGCAAGTTCACCAAGAAGGACGGAACTCCCTGGGTTAACGGCTGATATAGCATTTCTTCCTCCCGAAAGGGATATACAGCCTGCCGAAGCCTGATCGGCAGGCTGTAATTTTGGTTTGGATAAATACTATATAAATATATTTTTTACAAATGCTTATTTTATTTGGAGGATACACATGGCTGAAGAAAACAAAACTACAGAAACCACTGAAACCACAACAAAACAGCGCCGCAGCAAGGAAGATATCCTTGAGATAATCATCGCGGTGTTCCTGGGCATAACCGCGCTGGCTACCGCGTGGGCTTCCTGGATAGGGTCGCTCCACGGTGGAAACATGTCCACCAACTACACCAAGAGCAACAACCTCGCCGCCGACGGAAACGCCCGCTGGAACGAGGCTTCCCAGTCGCTCATGCAGGATATGCAGGTGTGGAACATGATAAGCGACTATCAGGTCGAGATACTCTATGCAAGCGAGACCGGCGACGGTGACAAGGCTTACGAGAGCGCTTACAAGATAAAGTTCATCTGCGCCGACAATCTCACACAGGAGATGGCAGACCTCATCGGCTATGACTTCAACTACGACGCCGACCAGATAATCAGCTGGGTGCAGGAAGATGAAAGAGCGACCACCAGTCCTTTTGCCAACGAGGACTACATAAACAGCTACTACGAGGACGCTCAGGCAGTACTGGCTGAAAGCGAAGCAGTGCTTGCCGAGGGTCAGACTGACAACACCAGGGGCGACACGTTCAACCTGGTAACAGTCATTTACTCTGTCGTACTGTTCATGCTCGGTATCGTCGGAACATTCCGCAGACTGCCCAACAGAATGCTCATCACCATCGTGGCTATCGCGGGCTTCCTGTTCGGAACCATCTATATGTTCACTATCCCCTTCCCCACCGGTTTCAATTTCCTCAGCTTCTTCGGCGGCTGATACATTTAGGAGAAATCAATGAAAATCAAAAAAATACTTGCAGCTGCCACAGCTGCTGCTATTGCAGTTTCGCTGACCGGCTGCCTTGGTGACGACGATGAGGACTTCCTCGGAACATCTGAAGCGTCGCAGCCTGACACTTCAGACTCGCAGCCCTACACCGAGCCTGAATACGACACCTCCGGACGCGTATTCGACAAGGGCGCCACGCAGCTTTCCATGAGCAGCGGCGACCTCACCATAAACCGTCGCAGCCGCGATACGAGCACACCCATGGGGGACAGCGGCTGGACTATCCTCGTCTACCTCTGCGGCACCGACCTCGAGAGCGACGCCTACGCCGCTACCTCAGACATCATTGAAGCAGTGAGCGCGCAGTACAGCGAGGACGTGCGCATAGTCTACCAGACCGGCGGCACGGCGCAGTGGTACGACGATATGATATCCAACACCTCGATACAGCGCTATGTCACCACCGACGGCGACATCGAACTAGTTGACGAGATAGACAACGCGGATATGGGCGACCCCGACACGCTTTCAGATTTCGTTTCCTGGGGAATTGAAAACTACCCCGCAAAGCGCATGGGTCTTGTATTCTGGAACCACGGCGGCGGCAGCATTGCCGGCGTATGCTTCGACGAACTCCACGACAGCGACAGCCTTTCACTGCGTGAAATAGACAGCGCGCTGAACTCCGTATACGACAAGATGACGGATAAGTTTGAGTTCATCGGATTTGACGCATGCCTGATGAGCACGCTCGAGACCGCGAATATCCTTGTTCCCTATGCGCGTTACATGTTCGCCTCTGAGGAAACCGAACCCGGTGGAGGCTGGAACTACACCGACATCATGAACTTCCTCGCAGAGAACCCCGACGCCGACGGAAACCAGCTCGGAAAGTTCCAGTGCGAGAGCTACTACCAGCACTGCATAGACAACGGCGACTCCGACGGAACAACGTTCGCGATAACCGACCTCTCAAAGCTGGACGACCTGCTCACCGCATTCGACAAGACCGCAAAGGAAATGTACGAATACGATGATTTCAGCGACATCGCAAGAGCCGCTTATTCCGTTGACAACTTCGGTGGAAACAACCGCAACGAGGGCTACACCAACATGGTGGACCTCTACGGTCTGCTGCAGGCGGTACAGCCCTACGCTCCCTCTGCCGCAGAAGCGACAGACGCGCTCGACAAGGCGGTGTTATGGAGCGTTTTTGGTCCGGACCACGAGGGTGCGGGCGGCATCTCGCTGTATTACCCGCTGAGCGTTCAGGGCACCGAGGAGCTTTCGATATTCTCTGATATCTGCACCAGCACATACTACCTTGCATTCGTTGACGCAGCGGCTTACGGAAAGTCCAGCGGCGATATCTCCGGATATAACAACAGCAGTCTTTTCGGCGACACCGACGACTTCTGGAGCGAGGATTACACCCCGGACAGCTCCATCGACAACTCAGGCAGCGTTTCCTACGACGATGATTCCAGCGCCATTGATGTACAGAGCGTTTACTTCGACGAGGACGGCATCTACACCGTTCAGCTCGGCAACATGGACGCATTCAACTATGCGACCTGCACGCTGTTCATGACCATTGACGGCATGAGCGTATATCTCGGCGAGGACGACGAGGTAAACACCGATTACGACGCGATGACCCTGCGGGATTCGTTCGACGGTTCCTGGCCGTCCATAGCAGGACAGCCGCTGGCGATAGTCGCAGTAAGCGTTGACAGCGACCGCAGCGTTTACACGGCTCCCATTTCCCTCAACGGCGAACAGACCAACCTGCGTATCGAATACGACTGGAACGCCGAAAAGTGGAACGTGCTCGGCACATGGGCGGGTATTGATCCTGATACCGGTGCAGCTTCCAGGGAAACAGTGCTGCTTAAGGACGGCGACGTTATCGCGCCTGCCTATTATGTGTTCTCTGATGAATTCAACGACTACATCTACGGCGACGACATCGTTGTCAGCGGTGATATCGAAATCGAATACGAGAGCCTGCCCGCTTCCGACTACAGCTATTCCATGACTATCTACGACGTTTACGGAAGCTACTACTACACCGACAGCGTGACATTCACCTGCGAGGACGACGGCACGCTCAGCTTCTACCCCGATGAACTTGGCTGATCTATTTTTGGTTTGGTGAATATATAAGAATGGCGCCCGTTTCGGGGCGCACTTCAAACCGCCGAAAAAGCA
>HF989503.1:55753-67085 GCA_000432175.1 Eubacterium sp. CAG:786 | reverse complement strand
CCGTTTCGGGGCGCCATTCAGTTTTTTAACAGCACACGACAGCCGCTTCCGCAGCAGCGCGTACTTCATCACAGACCTCATGGTGCAGCTGTTTCAGCGCCTCAAGGTCCCCGGCACGCGCCGTCTGCTCCGCTTTGTAGCAGATGTCCGCTGCCCTGTCCGCGCCTATGCCGCGGGCGTTGTTCTTCAGACCGTGCACCAGCGTGGTGTACAGCGCGGTATTCCCCTCGGAAAGCGCGTCTGTCAGCCGCTCCAGCGCCTTGGGTACTTCCTCGGTGAACATTATCAGCAGCTCGCGGTAGAATTCGGGGTCGTTGTCGGAATACTGCAGACCCTTTGCCGCGTCGATAAGCCCGGCAGCCTCACCGGAATTCTCACGACCCGCAGGCGCCGGGGCTTCTTCCGCTCCCCTGCCGGAAAGCTTCATCAGCAGCCGCTCCAGCTGCTCTGGGACTATCGGCTTGGCAAGGTATGCGTCAAACCCCTCATGAATGTACCTGTCACTTGCTCCGACCACTGCGTCCGCAGTGAGCACCGCAGCCGGAATGTCCCTGCATTTGCTCTCCGCGTCGCTGCGGAGCCTGCGCAGCGCTTCAACGCCGTCCATTTCAGGCATCATGGCGTCCAGCAGCAGCACGTCAAATTCCTGCTCCCGGGCAAGCCGGAGCATTTCCGCGCCGCTCTCTGCGGTGGTCACCTTTGCCTTTGTGCGCTGCAGGAGTTTCTCCAGCACCAGGCGGTTATAACGGTTGTCGTCAACCGCAAGAATCCTCAGCCCCGGGCAGACAAAGTGCGCCTCGTCCTGCCGCGGGAGTCTGCCCGTGCCCGGCATGAATGCGCCTGCCGACGTGCCGTCCACGACTTCCTGCGGGATTCTCAGGGTGAACACGCTGCCCTTTCCGTATCGGCTCTCGACGGTTATCGTGCCGCCCATGCTCTCGGCGATGTTTTTGGTAATAGTAAGCCCCAGACCGGAGCCGTCGCCTTTTGCGCCTATCCGCTCAAAGGTGTTGAATATCAGCGGAAGCTCGTCCTCCCTTATTCCGACGCCGCTGTCTGAAACCGCTATCACCAGGTCGCTGCCGTCCATCTCAGCATAAAGATTTACGTACCCGTGCTGGGTGTACTTCACCGCATTTGTGAGCAGGTTTACCGCCATCTGCTTTATGCGCGCCGGGTCGCCGATAAGCCTTTTTGGAAGATTGGGGTTGGTGGTGAACTCCATATCCAGCCCGCGCTCTTCGGCTTTCTGCACTGTCAGCAGCCGGACGTCGCGCAGCAGCTCAAGGGTGTCGTATTCTTCCTTTTCGATGGTGAGCTTTCCTGACTCTGCGCGGGAAATATCAAGAATATCGTTTACGAGCGTCAGCAGCGTATCCCCGGCGTCGGCGATGTCTGCGGAATACTCCAGCACCTCCTTGTCGTGGCTGGTGCGCATGACCATCTCATTCAGACCCAGGATAGTGTTGATAGGCGTGCGTATCTCATGGCTCATTCGCGCGAGGAATTCAGATTTCGCGGCGCTTGCGGCGTTTATCTCATTTAGCCGCTGCTGATACTGCGTCATGTTTATCAGCCATATCACCCAGCCGCATGGGGAGCTGAATTCCTGAATGCGCTCTGAACGTATCTCGTAGACATTTCCGTCGATGGTGACGCTGCTGCCTGTGCCGGACAGTGCTTTCTTTATAATGGGATGCTCCATTGCTGATTTCGCGCCGGAAAGCTCCGGAAGTATCCGCTTGGCTGTGGCGTTCATATAGATAAGCGTACAGTGCTCGTCAAGCATGACCGCGCCCTCGTCGCCGCTGTCAAGCAGGTTTGCCGGCGCGGAAGCCACGGAATAGAAATAACCGTACCTTATCAGCGCCATATACAGAAATACCAGCATTGCAAACGCGCCAAACGAAAACGGATTATAGCTGCCGAACAGCCCTGCCATCTTCATCAAGGCCTCAACGCCCATGGCCAATATTCCCACAAGAGTAAGAGAAATGCGGCGTCTCTGAATGCCGCTGTTGTGCCTTTTCAGCGAAATTATCAGCTGAACCACCGTGTATATCAGTATAAAGAGGACCACCGCATAGGTCACGTACCAGAATATTCCCCTGCCTACAACGATGCGGGAATATATGCCGTCATTCTTCATGCGCATGGAGGAATAGAACAGCCGATGGTCTGTTTCCTGAGTGGTGCCCGTCGTCACTATCGCGATAAAGCTTGCGGTATCCGCAACGGATAATATCGCCCACATCCACAGCGGCACGCGGAATCCACCCATACCCGATGTGAAATGCAGCAGCGACAGCGTGAACGGGTACAACGCCACGTACTGCATCTTGAGCGCCATTATCGCTTCCTGCGTGGTGCTGCAATCCACCATTTCAAGGTACATTCCTAGAACAAGAATGAAAAGCGAAAAGCACATAAGCATAAACGACAGCTTTGACGGCGAGGAAGTCTTGCGGATACACATTATGAACAGCGCGGCAACTCCCAGCAGCACGGCGATATGAACGCCGCAGAAAACAGCGTACATCTCAGACCTCCTTGTCCCGGAGTTTCAGCCGCACCTCGCGGCGCATTCTTACCGGCACCGAAAGCGAGCTTCCGTCAGGGAACTTCATCTCACCGCTGTCCTGGTCGTAACTCTCCACCGTATCAAGATTTACTATGTAACTCCTGCCGCACACCAGAAATCCAGGCTGATCCTCAAATTCCGGCAGGAAGCTGTTCAGCGGCGCCGAAGAGCGCACCTGCCCCTTGTCGGTAAAGAACACCGTGGAATGCCCCGCAGATTCCGCAAAGTAAATGCCGCTCAGGTACACGCGGGTCTCCTCACGGTTGAACTGCGCCGTGATATACCGGCTGGAATCAGCGAACAGCTGCCTGAAACGCCTCATCGCCCTGATGAACTCCTCATGCGTGAACGGCTTGTGCAGATATCCGTCGGCGCCGATGCTGAAAGCCTGCAGCGCGTGTTCCTCAGAGGAGGTGGTGAACACCAGCCCGTTTTCAACGCCTGATTCCACAAGCGCATGCGCGGCGTCCATGCCGTTAGTGCCGTCCATGTATATGTCGAGGAAGATTATTTCCGGCTTGTCAGGTCGGCTCCTGAAATCAGACAGCATTGCGTCGGCGCTGTCGAAAAGCTGCACCGTTACTGACGCGTGTATCTCCCTGGCATAGCTGTTGATGTTCTTAACCAGCCGCAGCTGGTCAGCCCTGGAATCGTCGCAGATAAAAATGAGCATATTTCCTCCGATGAATAGATAATTCTGATGAAAATCATACTTTTATTCTACCACAAAAAAACAACTTTGTAAAGAAGATATCGCTTATATACATATTCCCGCGAAAAATCCGCATAATTACATCAGCGGAATATTCCGCAGCACAAAAATGAAAGGTGGAACAACTATGTGGATAGATAAGCTTGCGCTGGTGCTCCTTATCATCGGCGGACTTAACTGGGGGCTTGTGGGCATCTTCAGTTTTGACCTGGTGGCGTGGATTTTCGGCGGTCAGGGCGCGGTGCTCAGCCGTATCGTGTATATCGTCGTCGCGCTTTCCGCGGCATGGTGCATATCGCTGCTCTTCCGCGGCAACAGTACCTCAGAAAGCGCAGCATAATAAAAAACGCAGGACGAAACGATATCCGTCCTGCGTTTTTGTTACTCGCCCGTTATTTCCTCTACCGTGTAATCCAGCCCCATGATGGTGCTGCGTATCACCAGTTCAGCAAGCGGTTCCTGCGAACATATGGAAGCAGTGCCGTCCTTCCAGCTGACTTCCGCAAACACGCCGTCCTGCCGGTTGAATGCCGCAGCGATACGCTCCGCGCACTTGCCGCAGTGCATTCCTCCTATCTTCACGCGGTATCTGTGCGTGAAGTTCGCGGTGTCCTTGACTATCTTTTCCCTGATATCTCCGCCGCCTGCGCCGCAGCAGCCCTGCTTTCCGCGTTTTATCATGCTGAGAACCGCAATTACGCAGATAACGGCAATAACTACGATAATGAGTATCGTTGGCAGATTTTCAGGCATTTACAGCATCTCCTAACGCAAATCTGACCAGCTTATCGACGGTGTTCTCGGAAACCTGCGCTACTATGCGCACTGCGTCCTCGTCGGCTTCCTTTTCGTCGATGCCGACCCTGTTCTTCAGGAAGTCGCACAGTATGAGGCAGCTGCTGAACAGCGCAGAAGAAGCTTTTATCCCGGCGTCCGTCAGGGATATCTTTCCATAGGGTTCCTTTAAGATGTACCCCTCGTCGCTTAATCGCTGGGTCATTTTGACTGTGCTTGCCTTGCTCACTCCCACCAGCCGCGAAACGTCAGACGAACTTATCACGCCGCCGGTCTGCCCCAGCCTGTAGATAGCGAACAGGTATTTTTTCTGTGCATATGTCAACATCGTGTCCTCCTTGTTACGGCGCTGCACTTCACGACGAAAGGCGCAGTGCTACTTATTTCTTCCCGGGAGCCTTATGCTCCGCGGAACAGGTGCTGCAGCCATTACAGCCGCCCTTGCACGCCCCGCAGGAACCGCAGTTCCCACCGCAGGTGTAACGTCCGGCTTTCTTGTCGCGCACCAGCTTTATCACTATGAGCACCACCACAGCCAGCACGACAGCGCCGACTACCAGGCTGCCCCAGTTATTCTGCAGAAATTCCAGCATATTGAACGCCTCCCGAAAGATATAGGGCGGTCAGGTTCCCCCGACCGCCCTTAAATCAGATATTTTACTTTACGCTGACTTTCGTTGTGAGCTTGGTTGCTTCCTTATAAGGTCTGAACAGCATGTATACAAGTCCGACCAGAAGAGCCACAGCAAATACCAGGCTGATGATGTTGCATACAGCGCCGCTGCCGGCAGTCATCAGTGTGCCGGTGAAGAGGTTGCCGAGCTGGTTTACGATGAGCGCGATAACATATGCGAAGCCGCACTCATAACCGATAGCGAACCAGAACCACTTTGTGTTGTTCATCTCACGCTTGATAGCGCCCATCGCAGCGAAGCAGGGTGCGCACAGCAGGTTGAATATCAGGAACGACATTCCGCTGATGCCCGTGAATGCCGCAGCCATCGCGCCGTAAACATCACCGCTGCCGCCGTAGAGAACGCCCAGGGTACCAACGATGTTCTCCTTAGCAACAAGACCTGTGATAGCTGCAACGGTCGCCTGCCAGTTGCCCCAGCCAAGAGGAGCGAATATCCAGCAGATAGCGTTGCCTATGGTTGCAAGTATCGAATACTCCATCTGACTCTCGTCCAGCATCTGGAACGCGCCGTCTACAACGCCGAAGTAGGAAGTGAACCATACGAAGATGGTGGAAAGCGTGATGATCGTGCCGGCTTTCTTGATGAAGGACCAGCCGCGCTCCCACATGGAGCGGAGAACGTTGCCGACTGTCGGCAGGTGGTAAGCAGGGAGCTCCATAACGAACGGTGCGGGGTCGCCTGCGAACATCTTTGTTTTCTTAAGAATGATACCTGAAACGATGATCGCTGCAATACCTATGAAATAAGCGCCGGTGGATACCCACGGAGAATTGTGGAAGATAGCGCCCGCGATCATTGAAATGAACGGAATCTTTGCACCGCAGGGGATAAATGTAGTGGTCATTACTGTCATACGACGGTCGCGCTCGTTTTCAATGGTACGCGAAGCCATTACGCCAGGGATACCGCAGCCTGTACCGATGAGTATCGGGATAAAGGACTTACCGGAAAGGCCGAACTTTCTGAATACACGGTCAAGTACGAACGCAACACGCGCCATGTAACCGCAGGCTTCCAGGAATGCCAGGAAGATGAACAGTACCAGCATCTGCGGAACGAAGCCAAGGACCGCGCCGACGCCGGCTACGATACCGTCAACGATGAGTCCCTGCAGCCAGTCGACGCAGTTGATGGACTCCAGACCGTTTGTGATAATCTCAGGCAGCGACGGAACGAAAGGACCATACTCAGCAGGGTCAGGCTCGTCGAAGCCATTCTCGCTGAAGTAAGCAACGGCGTCTGTGTATGTTGTGCCCAGGGTCTCGTCCTCGTCGGCGTCTGCAGGTATCTCGGAAGCGTATACCGTGATCTCGCTCTTAGCCAGCGTTTCCTCGTCCTCTACCTCATAGGGAACGGAAACCTCGGTGGGTGTGAAGCCGTTGATATCCGCAAGTGCAGCGTCAGCGTCGAAATCCTCAGCCTCTGTATCAGGCGCAACGCCAAATGCGTCAAGCGCGCTCATAGCGTCGCTGTATTCACCGGAAGCCTCGTCATATGCGCCTCTGCCGATGCCCAGCAGGTACCAGCCGTCGCCGAACACTCCGTCGTTGACCCAGCCCGTGGCATTCGCGCCGACCGTTACCATGGATACATAGTAAACCAGCCACATTACTACCGCGAATATCGGCAGACCCAGCCAGCGGTTGGTGACGATCTTATCGATCTTATCGGAAACCGTCAGACCACCCTTGTTCTTCTTGGTCAGGCAGCCCTTGATTATCGTGGATATGTAAACGTAACGCTCGTTTGTGATTATGGACTCTGCGTCGTCGTCAAGCTCTGTTTCAGCAGCCTTGATGTCGTTCTCGATGTGCTCCATCGTTTCCTTTGGTATCTTGATCATTTCGAGCACCTTTTCATCGCGCTCGAATATCTTGATCGCGTACCAGCGCTGCTGTGCCTCGGGCAGGTCATGGAGCGCCGCTTCCTCGATGTGTGCGATAGCGTGCTCTACAACGCCGCTGAATGTGTGCTGCGGCACCATCTTTTCCTTTGCCTCGGCTGCCCTGATAGCCTTTTCAGCAGCTTCAGTGATACCGGTTCCCTTCAGCGCGGATATCTCGCAGACCTCGCAGCCGAGTTCCTTTGAAAGCTGGTCGGTGTTGATCTTGTCGCCGTTCTTCTTTACGACGTCCATCATGTTGACTGCAGCTACAACCGGGATACCCAGCTCAACCAGCTGTGTGGTGAGGTAAAGGTTACGCTCAAGGTTAGTACCGTCGATGATGTTGAGTATCGCGTCAGGACGCTCGCCAACAAGGTAATTTCTCGCTACTACTTCCTCAAGGGTGTAGGGTGAAAGTGAATAAATACCAGGCAGGTCGGTGATGATAACGTCCTTTCTGCCTTTCAGCTTTCCCTCTTTTTTCTCTACCGTAACTCCCGGCCAGTTGCCGACAAACTGGTTAGAACCAGTCAGCGCATTGAAGAGCGTTGTCTTACCGCAGTTAGGATTACCTGCGAGCGCTATTCTGATGTCCATTTCATTTCTCCTCTCAATGTCTTTATAATAGACTTGTCTAACTTTGTTAGACTAATCTAACTTTTGCGCAAAAAAACAGCGGTCAGATCTCTACCATCTCTGCGTCAGCCTTACGCAGTGAAAGCTCGTAACCTCTTACAGTTACTTCGATGGGATCGCCCAGCGGTGCTACCTTGCGGATATAGATCTCTGTGCCCTTGGTGATGCCCATATCCATTATCCTGCGCTTGATGGCGCCCTCGCCGTTCAGCTTTCTGACGGTGACTGTCTCTCCTACCTTTGCTTCTTTCAGTGTTGCCATTGAACCTTCCTCCTTTAAATTGATTGTATCAGACCATTATCTTGGCTGCCATTTCCTTAGAAACGGCCACCCTGGAGTCCTTTATCCTGACAATTACATTGCCAGATATCTCACTGACTATGGTAACGAATCCCCCCGCAACAAATCCCAGGCTTTCAAGGAACTTGCGCGTTTCGGGATTTCCCCCTACTTTCTTGATCATGTTCTCTTCACCCACTGTGGCAAGTGTAAGCGGCATCATGAATGTACCTCCGTGCTAATATTAGTTTCAGCTAATCTAACTGTTTTAAAAAAGTTAGCATTTTCTAACCAAGTTATATAATACTACATACCCTGGGTTTTGTCAAGCTTTTTTCTGTAAAGAAAATCTAATTTACGAGTTTTTTGTGACTAATTGAGTTAGTTGCGGCAAACTTAGCCTTATAATTTGTAGTATTTGCACAAACTCTCTATTTTGTTACAGCACAAAACTGTCCTCGAAGTAATGTCGGCAGAAAAAATCGGCGCTTCTGTTGCAAGGCGCCGATCGATATTATTTCGCGGAATGGATATCCCGCTGCGCCACTGCGAGTCTGTCGCAACGCTCGTTTTCCTCGTGACCTGCGTGGCCCTTTATCCAGCAGAATTCCACATCGTGCACTGCCAGCAGGTCTAGCAGCTGCCCCCAGAGGTCGGGGTTAAGCGCGGGCTTTCCGTCGGATTTCTTCCAGCCTTTTTTGCGCCAGCTCTGCGCCCAGCCCTTGGTTACGCCGTCAACAACGTATTTGCTGTCGGTTGTCAGCTTCACCTTGCACGGGTACTTCAGCGCCGAAAGCGCCATTATAACTCCGGAAAGCTCCATGCGGTTGTTTGTCGTGTGTGCTTCCCCACCGGACATCTCCTTTTCCTTTCCGTCACAGCGCAGTATCGCGCCCCAGCCGCCCGGCCCCGGATTTCCGCTGCAGGCGCCGTCGGTGTATATCTCCACAAATCTCATTGGTTCTCCTTAAATCACAGAAACAGCCCCGGGAATTCTCGGGGCTGTATTCCGGTTTTAATTAGTTTGCAAGACCGGCTCTCGCGATACCCTCGGTGAAGTACTTCTGTAAGAAGATGTACATGATGACGATAGGTGCGATCGCAAGCAGGCAGGCTGCTTCCATCCAAACAACATAGTCCGTTGCCAGACCAACCTTGTTATCAAGGTACATCGAGATGATGTTCGCGATGTTGTTTACCTTCAGCGCAATGGTGTTCGGGTCGTTAAAGTACATGGAGGATACATAGTAGTCGTTCCAGTACCAAACGATGGAGAAGATAAATACTGTCAGGAATGAGCTTGCAGCATTCGGGATCATAACGCTGATGAACGTCTTGAACGGACCGCAGCCGTCAAGGTAAGCAGCGTCCTCCAGTTCCTTGGGCAGTCCGCGGAAGAACTGTCTGAACAGGTAGATGAACAGACCAGCTCGGATACCGTTACACATAAGCGCCGGAATATACATCGAGAAGTTTGTGCCTACCAGGTTGATGGAGTCGCCCATCAGTGCGTTGAACAGTCCGAAGATATCGAAATATCTGAACTGTGAGTACTGCGGGATAAGTATGATCTGTACCGGCACGATAATCTGTAACAGAACAAGTGCAAAGAAGAAGTTCTTGCCCTTGAACTTGAATCTCGCGAAGCCGTAACCGGTGAGCGCGCATGTACCTACCTGCAGAATCGAGGACACGATGTTAAGTACAAGCGTTGTCCAGAGGGTCCCGGGGTAGTTCATTGCCTTCCATACCTCAACGAAGTTCTCCATGCGGATCGTCTTGGGGATCCACATGATGGACGGGTCGTTCATCTCAGACTGCGGTCTGATCGATGTGGAGATCATGTAGAGGATAGGATAGAGGATAACGAAGGAAAGACCGAAGATGATAACTGCGCGGAAGAACGGCCATACATAACCGGCAATTCTGTGCCAGAAGATGTATCTGTAATGCTTCTTCTCCTTTGCGGTGTATCTGTGGTAATTCTTGATGATGTCGAAGTTGCTTACGCGATAATCGTCCTTCCTGGACTTCTTCGGCTTTGCAGCCTTCGCAGGAGCCGCAGCGACTGCTGCAGACCCCGTGTTGATGTCCGCGATTGTCTCTGCGATGGCTTCTGCTGTGGGTTCAGCAGTTTCTGTTACATTTTCAGCAGGCTGATCAGCAACATTATTGATATCGAATTCTTTTTCTGTCACTTCTCTGACCTCCTTAATCATTCTCGTAGTATACGAATCTGTTGATTATCACGCAGATAAGACCCAGACACGCACCTACTATCGCAAAGTAGATCCACGCAAGCGCAGCCGCATAACCGTATTCCCAGTTGCCGGACTGCTTGAGAACGTACTTCATTACCTCGTTATCGGTGGATACGAACGCGTCGATAACGGTGTAAACCAGGTTCGAAAGGATCATCGGTGAGATGTACGGGAAGGTTATCTTCCAGAAGAACTCCCACGCCGTAGCACCCTCGATGCTTGCAGCCTCCTTTGCTGACGGAGGAATGGTCTGTAAAGCGGAAAGGAATATCAGTATCTGGATACCGGAGTTCCATACCAGGTTCAGGACATCTGACGTGATGTTCTTGATGACGTCCGTGAATGTCTGGTTGATGTTGTAGATACCGATGAACTCCATCAGTTCCGTTACAAGGTCTGTCTTGAACAGTGTGCTGAACTGGGAAGCGTCGGAAATACCCTGAGAGGTCATATCACCGTTGATAACACTGATAACAGGACCAGTAGCGATAAGAACCGGCAGGAAGAATATCGCACGGGCGAGTGTTCTGCCCCTGAACTTCTGGTTAAGGATAACCGCGATGAACAGCGAGAATATCATGATGACCAGCGTGTTCGGGAGTATCTCACCCAGCGAGGAACCCAGCTTGGGGAGGAACTCCGTATCAACGGTGAACGCGTTGACGAAGTTCTTGAAACCGTTCCACTCGGTATAGATACCGGCGGAAGTCATACCCATCTCAAGTGCGTCAGCCTTTGCGAGCAGCTTGGTGTCGCAGAGCGAATACCACAGAGATGTGAGTACGGGGATAATGAACAGCCACAGGGTTCCGATAAACCACAGTGCGATAAAGCCGTAACCGTAAAGTCCCTTCTTCTTTTCGTAGGGGATCTTGGTGGTCTTGATCTTTATCTGAGCCTTTTCTCCGTCCTTGCGGCGGATATCGACCTCTTCATTGGCTGCGTTGAGCGCTGCCGCTGCGGCAGTGTTGTGAGCTGACACCCTCTGCACGGGTGCTTCGGGCACTGACTCTGTCTGCTTGTTCAGATCGACTGCTGTTTCGGGGGTATCGGTGCTGGACTCAGTGCCGAATTCAAGTTCATCATTCATCAGTCAGTTGTCGCTCCTTTCGTTTCAAAATCAGAAAGCTTTACCTCGGTGCCGTTGATGACGATCTTGAGGTTCTGCAGGTCTGCTTCAACGACTGTTCCGTCGGAGAAGGTGGACTTGTAGTTGTATCTGTCGATACACTGGAAGTCCTCGATCGTTTCATCGGTGAGAGGAAGCACATACTGCTGCATGAACTTATATTCTGCGCAGATATCCTCGACCCAGCCACTGTAATAGGTGTAGAACAGCTCGTCGTAAGAGCAGTCGGTGAACTCGTTGGGATCCTGATACATTACCTCATAGTGGAGGGGAGTACCGGTGACAACGGAGTAAACGAACAGCTCGTCTGCACTGGAGCTTGCGTTCTTAGCCTTTGTCGTGTGGGGAACGTAAC
>HF989503.1:41120-55743 GCA_000432175.1 Eubacterium sp. CAG:786 | reverse complement strand
GTGTAGGGAACGTAACCGTGGATAACCAGCTCATAGAACGGGATATCGTAGTCGAACACGTCGAAGTTGCTGCTGTAGAGGGGAACGTCCTTGAGGTAATCAACGTACGGCAGAGCGTAGTCGTTTGCCGCGCCAGCAACGAATGTGAGGCTGCTCTGGTTGATCATCTCATAGCCTGCGATAAGGTTGTTTATCGCCTGCTGACGGGAAGTGTTCCTGGAAGAGTTTGCAGTGAAATCGCTGTACAGCATGGAAGTACCACCTGCAACGGAAATAGCCTGCATGCCCTCCTTGGTATAGCTGGAGATCACCTCGCCGTAAACCTTCTGGAAGTATGCGGGAGAAAGAATGTACCAGCTGTTTCTTGTGTCGTGGGGAGTACCGAACGCCAGTTCGTAAACGCCCTGTGTCGCGTAAGCCTTTGTAACTGCTATCGCGGAAGCACCGGTCTTGGTGTAGCCGTTGCCGCTGCGCTCGTAGTTCATCATGTCAACGCTGGGGGCGAGGAGAATGCCGTTCGCTTCGCAGTAGCTCTTGAGTTCCTTGAACTTGTTCTTGCCGCCGAGCGTGCCGGAATAGTCAACGGAATTGGAGATCCTGCTTGTGATGCCGGCGCCGTTGAAGTCCTCATAGCTGAGGATTATCTTCGTTACGCCGTTATTGTTCAGCTCCTGGAGTATCTCCTTGGCCTGCTCGTAGGTCGTAGCTGCTGTTTCGAGGTTTACAGGGAAACCAAGGATAGATTGCTCCTTGACGGTGCCGCCGTAAACGTCGAGGTAAAGCGGAGCTTCTTCCTTGTCGTTCCTGGTGAGCCCCTTTTCTTCGATCAGGTACTGCTGATAGCGCTTTGCAACGTCAACATAGCTTACGTTATCCTTGATGATAGGATAATAGCTTACTGTCAGGCGGTTCTCAGGAATTCTTTTCTCCTGATAAGCGTTCAGCGGCTGTGCGTTCGTTCCACCCATGTAGTAGGTGTCGGTCGCTCTCATCTGGAAGTTGAACCATGCGGAGTTGTAGCTTGTGGACTTCTGACCGGATACAGTCGCGTTTGCGGTCGCATAGGCTGCGCCCTCAGTTACGACCTCCAGCAGAGCGTTGTTCTCTCTTACGATACCCATAACAGGCAGGTAAGCCTGCTCGGTCTTGGCAGGAGCCATATCCTGGCTCTTTGCAAGATCCCTGCCGTAGATCCTCTGGGTGTAAGCGTTGGTGTTGCTCTTGCCGTTGTTGAAGTTGATCACCGCTCCGGAACCGTCCGGTGTGATGATGTATCCGTTCTCGGAAGTGCTTGCGGCGCCGAGATCCTGCAGCAGGTTCACATCAACGATGGAACGCGTGCCCTCTACTATGTTCTCGGGGTCGTCGAGCTCTGTCTCAAAGATCTCGTCAACTGCGATGGACGCCTCGATGTGGTCGCCGTCCAGTGTAACGTAATAGGGGATCTTGATGCCCTCGGTCTTGAATTCATACTCAGCACGGAAGCCGTTCTCGACCATTGTTACGGTAACATCGCCGTCTGCGAAGGAACGCAGCGGTGTGGAAGGAGAATCCGTGTCAGTTACCTTGACCGCATTGATGACCAGGGAAGACTTCAGGTCCGATTTCTTGGATTTGTTAGCCTTGGGGTCGTCGTCTGCATTATAGGGATTGCTCCACCAGATGTGCTGTTTGTCTGTCGTGCGGAATGCAAACAGACCGGTTTCAGTGTTTACAAGCAGTTCGAACTGATCGTTGGAAGCGGCAACCTCGCACTGTGCGAGAACGTCTTCTTCATTGATCGGTGCCTTTTCCTCCTCATTGCCGGAGGAGTCGGAGCCTTCTGCCTCACCGGTGCCCTCGGCTTCTTCAGTTGCCTCGGTGCTGCCGGCCTCACCAGTACCTGCTTCCGCTGTCATGCTTGTATTCTCAGACCATGCAACGCTCTGGCTTGCCGAAAGCACCATGCCTGCGCACAGCACACCGACAAGTATTTTCTTGCGGATTTGTAGCATTATTACACCACCATTTTCAATATTTGCGCCGTCCGCTGCCCGCGGGAGCGGAACGGCTGTTTAAATGCTTCTGATCAGGAATTAAGCTTCTTGCGTTCTTTAGCGATCTGGTGCTTCTCATAAGCTGTGTAAGCAACAGCAATGACGGCGATAACAGCCACGATCACGCCGATAAAGATGAATACAAGCGCTGTCGGTTCCAGGTTTGCGTTTCTGTAAAGCAGCTCGGTATATATCGAGTAAACAAATATATAAACCTGCTGGAACAGGGATACCAAAAGAACGAGGAGTATCAGGATAACTACCATTGCGAGAATGGTTATCAGCATGAACAGCAGGGTCTTCGGTATCGAATACTGGTGAACTGTCTTCATGCCGGATATCAGCAGGACGACTGTCCACAGTATCGTAACATAGGAAACGAATGTGATGAATGCGGACTCAGTTCTGAGCAGGCAGTTGGACAGGATTATGTTGATGACCTGACCGATGATGTAAGGAACCAGAGCATAAGCGGTGTTAACGCAGATGTTCTTCATTGTACCTTCACCGTCGAACAGTGTGCACAGAGCCCAGTTGCCGATTACCCATGTGAAGAAGATAACGACAGTTCTGATGATTATCGGAACGATGTTGAATATCTTCACGTGGCTTGTGTTGAACAGGAAGCCTGTCATGAGCTCGCTGCACACGCTGACGATAAACAGCAGCGCAACGATGACCAGTGCGACCTTCATGTTGTAGGCTTTCTTCCATCTGAGGTCCTCAAAGCCTTCGAAAGGGTGACGCATAATGTAGAACGGCCATTTCCAAGCCGGCATATCAAGATCAAATCTCATAAATCAGACGTCCTCCTTTCCTTTATTCTTTTCCTTGAATATTCGTTCCTGCTCGGCGCGCTTCTTGAGTCTTCTCTTGTTCTTCCAGGAGGAGAATACGTAGATCGCGATCAGCAGGACGATGATGATCACAGCGAACAGCGTGAAGTTATCTCTGATGAAGTTCATTCTCCAGCTCTTGAACGCATCGTTGTAGCCGGACTTCGAATTGTAGTAGAAGTACTTCATCGCGGTATCGTAATCGCCCTCGTTCAGATAAGCGTTACCAAGACCGATGTATGCGAGCCAGTAGTTACTGTCGCGTCTGATAGCTTCTTCCCACGGCTGGCGCGCTTCTTCGTACTTACCTTTGTTGAACAGCGTGATAGCGTTGTGTACTATCGCACCGAACTCTGTCTGCTTGAATACCGTTACGCTCGCCTTACGGCCATCGAGAACGTATATCTTGTCGCCAAGGCTCTCAACAGCGTTCGGTGTGGTGAATGTACCCTTCTGCTGGCCGATGCCTCCGAAAATGAACAGCAGCTGGCACTCGTCGTCGTACTGGAACACACGTCCAGTAGCGACATCAAGCAGGTTGATGACTCCGTTTTCACCGATATCAACGTCGGTGATCTGGGAGGTGTATGTCTTGTTTCTGTAGTACTTTGTGAGCGCGTCGCCAAAGGTGTAATCCGAATAACCGAGGTTCGTGAAGATGTTGGTACCTGCGGAGTTCAGCTTCTTCAGCACATCGGTGGTAACGGTCTTGGACTCAGTTACCGTGTAGATGAAGTTGTCCTCGTCGATGTCGAAGTTTGAGATCTCGACCGGGACGCTTCTTCTCATGCGCTTTGCCTGCTCACGGTTGAATATCAGCTTCCAGAAAGCGTTCATCAGAACTTCGCCGGTGGCCTCAACTCGGTTGGCGCCGAAATAGCCGTTGAAGTCGCCTTCCTTGGAGAATACCACCGCACCCTTTGTGATGGACTTGATGCAGATGTACACGTTCTTGGCAGCGTCTACCAGCACCTTGTCAGGGTTGAATGTTATCGAAGAATCATACATGTTGCTCTTCGGTCTGGTGAACACCATCTCTACCTTGCCGACTGCAAGCTTGTGCTCGTCGCTGCCGATCTCATCGACTGTGAACTGTACCACACGGTCGTTTGCGTTATCAGCAACGTAGATTGTCTCCTTGCCCTCGTCGATGTCTACATAGACGCCGGTCGGACCGTTGAAATAGGGGTTCGTGAACTTGTCGAAATCAGCCTGCGTGATATTGCCTGTCTTGAGTTCGGACTCGTTCAGGCTGTACCATTCCTCCACTGCGGAGAAATCCAGGGATTCAACAGTGTACTTGAGGTTGAAATCGCTGTCTGTTACGACGATCCTTCCCTTCATGGTATCAGTGGCACCCTCTGCCTTGTAGGAAGTATCGGCTATGAACAGGTCGTTGTTATCCGAGAAGAACATGTCGCTGGGCTCCGTGAGGGAACCAGCGCCCATGTCGTTTCCGGTATAGATCTGGTCAACGACATATCCGTTCTGAGAAGGAACGGGGTCGCCCCACCAGTCGTAGTTGTATCCGGTATAAGGCTCATCTGCATAAGCAACGCTGGTCATGAGTGTTGCCGCAGCCATAACTGCCGCAGAGACCCTAGCTGCCATGCGCTTGATTGATGGCACTCAAAATCATCCTTTCGTAAATAGAATAGCTCCCGGGTAGACCCGGCGTACTGCGGCTTAGTCCTTCAGACCTGAATGAGCCATCGTCTCAACGACGTTACTCTGCAGGATAAGGAACAATATCATTGGAGGCAGCATCAGTACGACGACTGTCGCTGACGCCACGCCCGTACGGGCTATACCTGCCGCTGCTATCTGCTGCATTACGATAGGGATAGGCTTCAGCTGCTCGCTGTACACGAACAGATAACCTGTGATCTGCCATGCGCCCTGGAATGCGAAGATCATCAGGGTGAGCCATGCAGGCTTTACGTTCGGCATAACTATCTGCCAGCAAACTCTCAAATGGCTTGCGCCGTCGAGCTTTGCAGCTTCGATCATACTCTCTGGTATCTGACCCATGAACTGTTTCATAAGGAACAGACCCATTGGCGTTGCGATATACGGGAGCGTGATCGCCCAGTAGGTATCGATCATGCCGAGGGTTGCCATTACGATGTACTGTACGATGTAAGTAACAGAAGAGGTGAACAGCAGCGCGATCTCGATGACCTTGTTCATTGCCTTGACGCCGGGGGCCTTTACCTTTGCGAGCACATAGGCCGCAGAGGAGGAAAGGAACAGCTGCGCCACGGTAACGACAACAGATACGAATACCGAGTTGAAAACGTATCTTGAGAACGGAACGTCCAGGCTGCCTGCGACCTTGAGCATATCCTCAAAGTTCTGCGAGGTCGGACGCTGTACATAAAGCTTCGGAGGGAACACGAACAGTTCCTCAGAAGGCTTGATCGACTGAATGACTGAGAGATATATCGGGAAGATCATGAACAGACCGATAAGAACGAGCAGTATAAAGATCGCTATATCGCCGCCACGGGAACCTCCCCATTTTTTTCTTTTCTTGATAATGCGCATCTTCCGTCCTCCTTATGTATCCAGAATACCAGCCATAGCCTTCCGGATAACGTTGTTAACAACGATCATGACTATGAAGAGTATGAAGCATATCGCGCAGGCGTAACCCATCTCATAACGAACGGAACCGTAGTCGAATGCGTGCGTCATGATGGTGTGCGCTGCGTAGTCCGTGGACGGGAATGCTGTCAGGAATCTACCGATATCACCAGCGGTGAAGGAAGATGTGATCTGCATTACGGCTGCGAACAGGAGCTGCGGACCCATAGCCGGGATAGTGATGTAGAGCAGTTCCTGGAAGCGGTTCTTGATACCCTCGATAGCGCCTGCCTCGTAACCGGACTTGTCGATGCCCTGGAAGCCTGCACGCAGTGAAAGGAAGCCTGCACCAAGGGACATCCACATCTGTACGATGATAACGCACATCAGGATGTATCTGGAGTCGGTCAGCCACTGCTGAGCGCCGTTGATAAGACCAAGGCTCATGAGAGTGGAGTTAAGGAAGCCGTAGGTATCGCCGGAGAAGATGAGCTGCCATGTTGCGTAGATGTTACCAGCAAGGGTCGGAGCGTAGAAGATGTATGTAAATACAGTCTTGAGCGGACCGGGCATCTCATTGATGAGCCAAGCCAGCAGGAAGCACATGATGTAGCTGACAGGGCCTGTGATTATCGCAAACACCAGAGTATTCTGGATTGCGATCAGGAATACGTCGTCCTGAAGGAACAGGGTATAGAAGTTGCTGAGACCTACCCACTGAGGGAACTGAACCATGTTGAAGTTCGTGAAGCCTACAGGGAGAGAAATAACAACCGGAATGCCCGTAAATACCAGGAACAAAAGGAAGTACGGGAGAGCGAGTATGTACGCGCTGCCGTTCTTCTTCATCTCACGCATGGTATATCTGAACTTATTGTCCTCGATATACTGCGATTTTTCTTTACCGAACAAGCTGATTCCTCCTATTTTTGTATTGGTATGCTTTCCTTCCCCCCGGCGCACCGGAGGGGAGGAGTCAGCGATCAACCATTGTAATAGCCGAGATCCTTCAGCTTTCTTACGATCTCAGAGTTGATGTCTCTGTTGTAGGAGCTGAGCTGATATCTGGGGTTCTTCTGGTTGTTTACTACCGCTCTGAATGCGTTGTAAACGTTTCTTGTAACGGCATAGGAAGCCGGAATGATCGGTACTTCCTTCAGGTTCGACATCTGATCGGCGATCTTCTCGTGCTCGGTTGTGGACCAGCTGAGCTTGCTGAGAGCCTCGACGTTCGCGGTGTCGTAACGACCCATCGGACCCATGATAGCCTCGATAGTAGTACCATACTCGACCTGTACATCGGTGGTGGTGAACCAGTCGATGAAGTTCCATGCAGCGTCTACGTCCTTGCAGCTTGTGAAGATAACTGCGCCTGAAGAGCCGGAGTTTGCTGTATAGTTGATCTTGTAGGAGCCGTCAGCGTTTGTCTGTTTTGTTCCGTCCTCGTTGTATACGTAAGAACCGGGAATGTGTGTGAACGACCACAGACCCTTGATCTCAGGAGCTGCAACATTCAGCTGGTTGTAGAATGTGTAGTTCTGGAGCAGTATCGGCATCTCACCGGTTCTGAAACGAGTGAATGCGTCGTATGTCTGGTCGAAGTCGTAGATGGTGTAGAAGTCAGTCCACTGTGTGAATGCATTTACTGCCGCTTCTGTGTCGAATGTGGTAGAAATGTACTGACCGCTTGCCTCGTCGAACTTGTAGAAGTCCTGACCGGTCTGGAGCATCAGCAGAACGAACGTGTTACCTGCGTCGAATACCTGAGAAGAGATGTTGGAAGGAAGGATAAGACCTACCTCAAGGTACTTTCTCTGGATATCAGGCAGCATGTTGATAAGTTCTGTCCATGTTGTGGGAGGCGTTGTGTAACCGAGTTCCTCGAGTACGTCCGTTCTGTAGAACAGCATCGGGAAGCTCTCAGTCAGCGGCAGGCCGTAAACGCCGCCGTTGAATTCGTAAAGCGTGGTAACATCGGGGGTAAATCTGCTTACAACAGAATTATAACCCGGCTGTTCCTTGAGGTTTACGAGAAGTCCTCTGGAAGCGCAGACTACGGGGAAGTCGCCGCCGATGAACAGTGCGACCTCAGGACCCTTGCCCGCGAGGGTAGCCTCAAGAACGGCACCCTGTACCAGGGAGATATTTACCTTAGTATCGTGAGTGGGGTTGTACTCGGAGCTTACCAGTTCGTTTACAACGGTTGCCTGGTCACGGCCGAGGGAAACCCAGACGTTCAGCGTCTTTTCAGCGCCTGTGGAGTCAGACACGGTGGTGTAGTCCTCAAAGAAGGAACCGATGAATGCCTGGAAACCGAACGCAAAGGACTGGAAGAAGTTAACGCCGCTCTTGCGGAATTCATCGCAGCCAGCCTTAACTTCGATGTAGTCGATCTCAAGGGGCTGATCGCGGTAGTCTCTCATCCATGCGGAAACTGCGGAGATCTGATCCTTGATGGAGGACAGCATCTGCGGCAGATCCTCAGGGTGGTCAACTGCCATCTGGAGAATGACTGCCATGGTCTGCAGCGTAGAAGCCTCAGAACCAGCGCCGGTCAGTTCCTCGATACCTGCCTTCTCGCTATAGAGAGTGTCGATAGCTCTCTGGAAGAAGTCGAACAGGCCTTCGATCTGGTCCTCGAGGTAGTAGTCGTTGTACTCATCAGGGCTGGGACCCGTGATCATGAGTATACGTCTGTAGTAGTAGTTCAGCTCGAAGATGAGGTCGTCCAGACGCTCCATAACTGCGCCGATGTCGCCGGGAATTGCCTCGAGCATTATCTCGTTCCAGCCCTTGTTGAGCTTTACGTAGATAAGGTTGCCGTCGTTGTCGGTGAGGTCAACAGTCTGCCAGTTGGGGTCATACTGTATCTTGACGTCGTCAAGTTCCTTGCAGGGAACCTCGCCGTTGATGTAGACGCGACGGTTGGAGAAGAAGCCGCGCATCGTGCTCTGGCGTGCTCTCAGACGGATCTTATAGTATCCGTCCTCGGGAACCTCGACCTTCCATGCGACCATCTGGCATGCCTGATCCCAGGTGTCAGCGCCGATAGTGTTGTAGCGCTTCTTTACCGGGTCGCAGGGGTAAACGGACACGTCCGTTCTGTCGTATGTAGGATACAGCGTGGAAGATGTGGTGTAATCCGGAGTTTCACCCTGGATAAAGCCGCCATTCTCGCCAACGCTGGGGGTTGCGTTTATCTGATCCTGTGTGGGGGCAATGTCTGCATAAGAGGGAAGCTCTTCAGTATTGTAGAAGCGCATACCCTTGATGTACAGATTGGTCTTTATGCCTGTGAGGGAGATCTCATGAGTTCCCTCGGAAAGGTAGAAGAAGTAGGGCGTGTTGATAAGACCGTCCTTATCCTTGATAGGATAGTTCACCCAGGTGTTGTACTGCACCTGCTTGGGTCGCTGGTCATTGTCCCTGGAATCGCGTGTAATCGCGGTCTCGTTCTGCCAGTATCTGTCGAGCTCGACAAGCTTTACCTCGTCAAAGGGGTGCTCGCCGTCGATCTTCATCTCAACTTCAATAGTAGTGTTGCTTGCTGTGATAGGGTGATAGAACATTGCCATGTTGTAAAGTCCGGCAGTCTTTACGTCGAACTTCCAGGTAAGGGTGCCTTCGCAGTCCACCCAGGCAACGCAGTTGTCCTCTCCCTCATAGCTTTCGAGAGCAACATCGGCACCATCGCTCTGTTCGAAATCGGTGATGTCAACGTTTATCTCTTCCATCGGCTTGGCAGCGTCAGAATACTTAACTATGTATTTTCTGTACGTACCCTTGTTGCTGACTATGCTGAGGCTGTCTACGTCCGTCGCGGTTTCAAACGCGTCTTCCGCAGAAGCACCCGGCGCCAGCTGAACCTGAACCAGTGTAGCTGCCATCACTGCCGACATGAACAGTGACGCGGCCCTTTTCAGCTTCATGTTTCGCTCTTTTGCCACAGTGTAATCCACCTTTCCTAAAAATGCTTTGCAGCAAATCGGGTTCTCCCTCCCGATCGTTTACTTTGTGTACCCACGCGGGTAAATGGAGATCCTGCCCTCCTCGAGTTCCACGCGGACCTTGTCGCCGCCCTTCAGCCCGAGTTCTTCAAGGTACTCCTTGGGTATCTGCAGTCTTCCGGCGCGGTCGAGAACCGTCAGTTCCTCATGGGCTGACTGCTCTTCCGAAAGTTCGCCGAACGACCTCAGCGTGCCCGTTCTGCGCACAAGTTCCGTAGAAGTCTTGCCATCTCTGATGGCGACTACGCGGTCTATCTGCGCCGACAATTTTGTATCATGCGTTACTATTATTATGGTAACGCCCATGGCGCGGTTCAGTTCCCTGAACACGTCCAAAATAAGCTTTGATGTTGCAGTGTCCACCGAACCGGTCGGCTCGTCGGCAAGCAGTAGTTTGGGGTTATTCGCAAGCGCTATGGCTATCGCTACCCTCTGCTGTTCGCCTCCGGACATCTGGTCCAGCCTGCTGTTCTTTCTGTGGGAAAGCCCCACCATGTCGAGCAGTTCGTTCGCCCTCTGCTCCCTGCCGGAATACCCGGAAAGAAGCATCGGCATCTCAACGTTCTGCTTTGCGGTGAGGTACGGTATGAGGTTGCGGGCGTTGTTCTGCCACACGAAACCGACCGTTTTCCGCTTGTACTCTATGAAATCCTTTTCCGTGAACTTCAGCAGGTCCACGCCGTCTACATAAAGACTGCCAGCCGATGGCCGGTCAAGTCCGCCCAGCATGTTGAGCAGCGTGGATTTGCCGCTTCCGCTGGAACCTATCAGACCCATCAGCTCGCCGCGCTCGACCGTGAGGTCAAGCCCCTGCAGCGCCATTACTTCGACATCTTTGGATTTGTAGATCTTTACTAGATTTTCTGCCTGCACCATGATGTTTTCAGGAGGCGCAAGCATCACCTTTTTAGGCATCGGCGCCCTCCCCCGGCGTTTTTGCGGAATTGTCCATAACGTCGGAAATCACGCCGTCCTCCAGCGTGTAAACGATATCAGCCATTTCCATCATCGCCGTGTCATGCGTAGTCATCACTATGGTAAGGTCGTTCTGATGAACTATGTCCTGAAACAGCTTCATCACTGCCATTGCGGTCGGTGAGTCCAGTTCTGCGGTAGGTTCATCAGCGAAAATGATTTTCGGGGAATGCGAGATCGCACGTGCGATAGCTACTCTCTGCTGCTCGCCGCCGGACATTTCGCCCGGACGGTGGTTCATTCTTTTTTCTAGCCCGACCTGAACCAGGCTCTGTTTTGCACGCTCGACCCTCTCCTTGTACGGGAGATTTGTCAGCCTCAGCGCGAATTCCACGTTCTCGAACGCGGTCATCGTTGAGATCAGCGCAACCGACTGGAACACGAACGCCATATCAACTCTGCGGAGCTTATCCCGATCCTTGTCCGCAAGCTTTGTGATGTCGTTATCCAGAAACAGCACCTCACCGGAAGTGGGTCTGTCCAGGGCGCCCAGAATGTTTATAAGAGTAGTTTTGCCGGAACCGGATCTGCCTCTCAGTACGGAAAGGTGATTCGGCTCGATCTGCAGGTTTATCCCCTTCAGTGCATGAACCGTGCTTCCGTCCCCGATTTGAAAATCCCTACAAACGTTTCTGGCGTCAATAATATGTTTCATATCTTCCCCTCATGTCTGTGTGAATTCGACGAAATTTACACTTTTCTATAACACTGCCATCATAAATACCCTATTAATTATATCAAATTCAACCGTCAATGTCAATAAGATTTGAATTTTTTTAGTCACTTTATATAAATTGCGAAGGTCAACCGTTTCAGTTCTGAACCCTTAGTTTCAAAACCTTTCCATTCTATATATTGTGTTCTGTTTGCATTTTCCGCCAATTGCAATCTATATATTGTTAACGCTATTTAACTTGTTACTTTAGAATTAAGTAATTTTCAGATGATTGCACGTCACAATCAATCTGTTCGTCATAGTGCACAAATTCTTTTGCAAAACTTTATTAAAATAAACCACCCATATAATTCCACTATAAAGCCAGCCGAACTTCATATTTCGACTGGTTTAGTTATAATTCACAAATCGAACAAATGTCCTATGAAAGGGCGTATTAATACAAAAATCCACATAACGCAAAAAGCCCACCCCTTTCGGAGTGGGCTCAATGTTTAAGTCAGAAGACTAGAAGTGATCAGCGTTTGCTAATTACTTTCTCTTCTTAGCAACTACGATTGCAGCGCCAGCCAGAACAGCAGGAACTACAGCCAGAGCTACGCCAGTGTCAGGGTTGCCCTTGTTGTCGCCCTTGTTGTCATCCTTGCCTGCATCAGCAGTGTCAGCTGTATCAGCAGTGTCAGCTGTATCAACAGTTGTCAGACCGCCCTCATCAGTAGTGTCAACAGTGTCAACTGTATCAACAGTGTCAACAGTCGAATCCTGAACGTCATCAGTCTTAGCTACTACAGTTGCAGTAACAGCATCAGCGCTGATGTCGAGCATGTTGTCAGCAGGAACCAGAGATACGGAGATCTCCTCGTCAGCAGCTGCGTTAACAGTGTAGGTCAGGGTCAGGAGAGCTGTGCCGTCAGCAGGAGCATTGATACCAGCCCAAGCATAGATCATGGTGTCAGTGTTGAATACTGCGGAATCAGAGTAGGTCTTGGAATCAACCAGTGTCAGGTTCTCAGATGCCTTTACAGTGAAAGTAGTTGCAGGCTGAGTCATGCCGTTAGCAGTGATCTCAACAGTTACAGTCTCACCAGCTACAGGAGCGTCGGTGGAGAATGCGGGAGCAACAGCAGCGGATGCAACAGCAGCTGTCAGGGACAGAACTGCAGCAGCAGCGCCAAGAGATAAAATCTTCTTCATATAGTTTTCCTCCATATTATTTTATAGCTTATTTAATAAGTTCCGTCTCGGGGCTTGCGCCCCGGGAGGAACAAATTAATTAAACAGGAACTTTGGATTTCTGAATTACTTCAGGACACCAGCAGCAACGTCCTGCAGGATCTTAGCAGCGTCAAGTGCGTTTACAGCGCCATCAGCGTTGTAGTCGCCAAGCTTAACGTCGATTGTCTCGTTAGCAGCGATTGCGATGAGAATCTTAGCTGCATCAAGAGCGTCAACCTTGCCGTCCTTGTTTACATCGCCGATCTTTACATCAGGCTCGAGCTGTGCCTTAACCTCAAGGATCAGATCCTCGTAAGCGGTCTTCAGCTGGAAGTGAGAGTAGTTAACGTTGGGGTTACCGGAGTAATCCTTAACGCCCTTAACCTTCAGCCATGTATCAGCCTTGTACTGGAATACATAACCTTCGGGGTTGTTATCAGCATAGGTGAATACGCGGTTGAATTCCTGGAACATACGATCAGAAGTGAACGCATCGTTGTCATCAAATGTGTACTCAGAAGAGTATGTGCCATACTGAGTTGTGGAATCAGCAACTACCAGGCTCTCAACAGTGGAGAGATAGTAGGAAGCGTCAGCGAGCTTCTTAACCAGAGCGTCGGTAGCTGTCAGCTTACCGTCGTCAATCATGGTCTTAACTTCGTTGATGTAATCATAGATCTCACCGAAGCTGTACTTGAAGTTTGCATACTCAGCATTGAGAGTATTGTAGTAACCCTCCAGAGTGTGATATACTGTATCAGCAATGAAGCTGCTAGAACCAACCTCAACGTAAGTTACGTTGTCCTTGTAGGTCTTGATCTTGTTAGCAGCCTTTACCCAGTCAAGAGCATCCTGACGAGCGTCAACCAGCTGGTTGTGGTTGTATTCGAACAGAGCAGCGTCACCGGTCTTTTCAGCCAGGTCGTATGCCTTTTCGATCAGCTCCTCAACATTCTTCTTGGTGTGGTTGCATGTAGAAGAATCGTACTTATCAGACAGAGCGTACTTCAGGTTTCTGTAAACCAGTGTCCACTCAGTGGAAGAACCCTTCAGGGTCTTGTTGTCCAGAGCGCTGATAGTGTCGAGAGCCAGAGTCTTGTCGTTGCCAGCAACGATGATGCCGGAAGCAGCGTAATCGTCATCGGTCTTAGCGTCGAGGTAGCTTTCAGCAACCTTGAATGCGTTGTCGAGAGTTACGAATGTACGTACAGTGTCGCCAGAGGAGTTGATGATCTCGCCATCATCGTCCCATGTAGCAGACTTAACGTGTGCTACATCCTTCAGAGCTGTCCAGTTCTCAGTCTCATCAAGAGCCTCGAAGTAGCCATTGCCTACGCGGTTGTTGAGAGAAGAGGGCTTCTCGTTAGCAGCCAGGTCAGCAGCAGTTACATCTACATAAGAGGTCAGGTCAACAGTTGTGCCTGCGTTTACAAGCTTGAAGCTTGTTGCGCCTGCGAAGCCGGACATAGCGGGCTCAACAGATACAGCGCCAGCATCAGTTATTACAGTCTCCCATGTACCATCGATGCAGTAGCCCCAATCCTCTTCGCGAACCAGAGTACCAGCGTCAACAGTCTTTATAACCTTGCCATCGTCATTCTTAACTACGCCAGCCACGGTTGTGTAGTACATCTTCTTGCCAGCAGCAACGCCATTAGAAGCAACAGCCTCAGAGAGGAGCTGTGTCTCGGTCTTGGAGTCGTTCAGGGATGCACCCAGAGCAAATCCGTCAGCGTCGAGAGCGATGTAGAACTTCTTGTCAGACTTGATAGTCAGCTCAGCAGAGTTCAGCTTACCACTGCCAGTTACATACCAGATATCGGAATCGGTGGAAGCAAGAGCAGCCTTCTTCTTATCGATTGTGTAAGAGTAGTTGTCGCCGATCTTATTGTGAACATTGGTCTTGCCAACCTTCTTAACGATCTCTGCGTACAGATCTACAGCAGCAGTGGTGTTGTAATCATAAACCAGTCTGCCGTGGTAGGTGTTCATCAGGGTCTTAACGTTAGCCTTTGTAGCTCTGTTGGTGTCGTCAGCGGTGAAGCCGTTGAGAACAGATGTAGCCAGAACGCAGTCGTTGTAAGCGTCAACGATATCAGTCTGTGTTGTGGTGTTGAGCTCCTTGATCTGGTCGAGAATCTCATACTTAGCGTTGATAGTGGTGTTAGCAGAAGCAACGTAGTTGTAGATCAGGCCATAAGCGAAGTTCTTACCATCAAACTGCCAGCCGGAGTTCTTGATGGTACCTCTTCTCCAGGAATCGAATGCGAATTCCTTCTGGAGAGCGGTCTC
>HF989503.1:38760-41078 GCA_000432175.1 Eubacterium sp. CAG:786 | reverse complement strand
GGTTCTGAAGTCCTTCTTGGTAACAGCGGTCAGAGCAGACAGCTTGCTGTGTGCATCCTCGAGTACCTCGTAAGCATCAGTGATGATTCTGGAGTCGGAAGAGGAAGCAACTGCCTCAGCGTCCTCGAATGCAGCCTCGAAAGTGGAGAAGGACTCAGGGCTCCATCTGTTGTCGCCGAGCTCTTCGTTCAGGATGTTGTTGGTGTCGTAATCCTTCTGATACTTCTTGATGAGGTCCTTCAGCTGATCAGCGGTATACTTGTGCTTGAGCAGCTCAGTGTATACAGACTCGATCATGGAGTATGCTACAGTGTAGTCGATAGTTGTAGCACTGCTGTCAGCGAGAACGTTGTCTGCATACTCGAGAGCATCCAGGAAGTCCTCACCTGCGAGAGAGCCGTAGTCATAGATCTCGTTCTCACGGAACTTGTCAAAGCTCTTTACATAAGATGTGAGATCATCGCGTGTCTTTACGTTTGCGGTAGCTACTGCGGTATCTTCTGCGCTAGCTACAGCTGCGATAGAGCCGATAGCCATTACAGAAGCCATAGCAGAAGCAAGAATTCTTCTTCTTAACATAATAGTCCTCCTAATGTTGTTTTTTATAACATCTCTGAGTTATCGGGCACTCGGATGTAATAAACGTTTTTGTCGTTCGTGACAGTAGTCAACCAGGATCCAGAAAAAGTTTCAAAATATTTTGAATTTTTTTATTTTTCCTGATTGCACTACGGTAGTCACGGACGAACCCGGAAAAGTTTCAGCATTTTCAAAAAAAATTCTGAAACTCCCGGAATTTTTTTGTCAATGTATTGACGGGCTGAATTACTTTCTCTTCTTGGAGAGAACAACAGCGCCTGCAGCTACGATAGCTACGCCTGCAACAGCAGCTACGCCCTCAACGCCGGTGTCAGGAGAGCCCTTGCTGTCAGAAGCGGTGGTGGAATCAGCGCCTGTAGCGTCTGTAGCGTCGTCAGCGGGAGCTGCAGTGTCGTCAGCAGCGGGAGCAGAAGTGCCGCCCAGTGTCAGGTTGCCCTTAGCGTCAAATGTAGCGAGTACATTGCCGTTGGAGTCGGACAGCTCGGTCTTTACAACTTCGATGTCGGACATTGTGAAGCTCCAAGCCTGCATGAAGATTCTGTAGAGCTTGAGGGTGCCGATGTCGCCGTTAGCAACAGGGTTGATAACGTCAGCTTCGATCTTGTAGGTGTAGTCGCCAACCTTGGTGGAAACGATGCCCCTAGCAGCGTCAGCAGTCTCGAGACCGAGATCCTCATCAACTACGCCCCAGAATTCGCCAGCGGAAGCCCAGTTGTACTTGTTGTACAGGTCAGCGTCGTCAGCGGTCAGGTCAGAGTGTGCGGAAACTACGATAGCGCCGCCGCCCATGCCGTCCCACCAGTCGCGGTTGTCAGCATCGTCGATTACGTCGAATGTGAATGCAACGTGTGTGATAGCGGAGAGATCCAGGCCATCAATGTTGATAGCAGGAACGCCGTCCTTGTTGTCGCCGTCGGAATATACACAGATGCCATAGTTGCCTGTGCCGTCAGCGAGCAGGTAGGGTGCACCATCAGTGATTGCGCGGAAATCAGCGCTTGCGCTTACTGCAACAGCGGATACAGCTACAACTGCAGCAGCTGCAGCGGAAAGAATCTTTGCGATTTTCATGATAAAAATCCTCCTTAATAGTTTCGCCCGTCCGGAAATATCGTCCTCCGTCGGGGAGTTACCTTTACAAGGCATAAATGTGCATCGGGACACAGATATCCTTGTATTACACTATAACATTTTCGGGGGTGTTTCGTCAATGTGCAATTTGTATAAATCTTTCCGTTCTGTTTTATTCACAATTGTTAACGATTTGTAACCACTTAAACTTAAAGCGCCGAATTCCTTTTGTTTATGCGGTCTTAATCTGGTTGCCTAATTTACCTAACATCAATTTTCCGCGATGTCGGAAAAAATTTTTTGCTTCTTTTCGTGTGTATTATTTGCCCGCTAATGTTTTGTATTCCTCTTTGAATACAAAATTCCCCGTTAATTTTATGCAACTTAACCAAATTTTCATTTCTCTCTTGAATTTCCGTCCCAGTTGTGTTATACTATTTAATGTTTCCAAACGCCTCTTTAGTTAAATGGATATAACAGCCCCCTCCTAAGGGGCAGTTGTAGGTTCGATTCCTACAAGGGGTGCCATCGTTTTGCCGCAATATGCATTGCGGCAAAACATCCGATTTTTCTCAGCCGTCCCGGAGTGGGACGGCTGTTTTTGCTGTATACTTCAAATTTTATTTTTTCATGCTTTTTGACCGCAA
>HF989503.1:29013-38713 GCA_000432175.1 Eubacterium sp. CAG:786 | reverse complement strand
CAGGTGGCTCTCCTATTATCGGGTTTACCTTTTCAGCCGTTCCTTTCCGCGGCTGACATTTTTCTCGCTCTTGCTGCGAATTCGCGTTACTCTTTTTCATGGGTTGACCTGCACACGAAATGCGCACGACTGATACAAAAGCACCCGTCCTCGGACGGGTGCTTATCATTATCATGCCTTTTCCTTCACGACCACTTTGAATTCCCCTGCCGAGGAGGAATACGCGCGCTTCGCCTTTGCCCTCCTGACCTTGAGCATTTCCGGTGAATTCTTTGCCTGCTCCACCGTCTCGCCGGGTCTGATGTCGCGGAACAGCTTCTTCCGGGAATTTTCCGGATCGTGCTGCTTCTCGCAGGAATTTTCGGCGCGTTTCCGGCGCTGGCGTTCTTCTGCCTGCTTCACGCGCTTTTCGGCTATTGCTTTCTCGTGCTCTGTCGGCAGCGAATGATACTCCCCGCTCCTGACGAACTCATTGGTGGACGACTGTATTCCGTTCAGCCGGTCGGAAGCTTCGGCGCTGCCTGCTTTTATTGTGCTCATTGTTCCAGCCGTGTGCGATAATTTCATGCGGTGTACTTCCTCACGGGTACTGCAGCGCTTCAGATCCCTGCGGTAGGACTTCTTCGCAGCCTCAGCCGCAACAAGCCGCTCATACAACGCGGGGTTCTTTGATTTCAGATACTCGCGTTCCGTCTTAGTCAGGGTGCCGCCGCTGTAATACTTCGTCTGTATCCCTGAAAGCTTCTGGTCGCCGGTGTTCCACCATGTGATATCCTTCTTGTCTGAGGACTTCGCGAGTTCCTCCTGCTGTTTTACCCAGTCTGCCGCAGAGGACGGCTTTTTTTCTTCCGTGCTTCCCTGGCTCCGCTGTTCTGCCTGACGGCGGCTGTCAAGCGCCCTGACATAGCCCGAAACTGTACCTATGCCCGCAAAATCCATGGTGGTCCCTCCTTTTCAACGCTTTTACTATTATATCGGCAGAAACTCCGAAAACTTTATTATAAGGTAACCTCTAAAAACCGGGACACGAGCAGATTTCGTACATGACTTATATCAGATGCAAGGCGTCAAACCGCAGTAATACTTGATGTATTTCAAGGGTTGGTAACGCAACAGATGATATAAGTCATAGAAATCTGCCGTGAAAGAGGTTTTTAGAGGTTACCATAATATAAAAAGCGGAGCCGCTGCCAGCCCCGCTTTTACTTGATATGTTCAGCCTATCCCGTGTTCAGACCATTCTTTTGCTACGAATTCCGCGACGGAAGAAAGCGCAATTCTCTGGGAATAAACAGCGGGGTTCTTTGATGTACTTGTCACCACGCTGGCAGATATATTCTGCGAACCGGTGAGCGCAAGTCCGTCAAGCTCCTGGTTCCGGCGCGAGTACGCAATTCTGCTGCTGCCGTCAAGCCTGATGTCATACCGGAAGCCGTACATTGCCTGCATGCAGCCCTTTTCGGTATCCTCCAGCATCGCGCAGGTGAACATCTCCCCCGGCGCATAGATCGGGTCGCCTTTTTGCTGTATCTCCGGTGAACCCATCGTCATCACAAGCGTCACGGTTTTATCCGGTTTCTCTCCGGTGATGAGATTTTCGACGATCTGTACCTCATATACCGTTCTGTCGCCGGAAGAACCTACGTATTTTCTCGCTTCCTTCCCCGTGAGTACGCGAACCGTGCTGCACAGCACAAACTGCGACTTTGAACCGTAATGCGCCTCCGCGTCCTTTGCATTGTTCAGCAGATCCTCATAAGAAGAATACCCGGACACAGGATTAATGTCAAGGCTCTGGAACACATCGTCGTAATAAGCCTCGCCATCGTCCGGGACGTTCTCACTGAGCAGTCTGTCCTCACCGGAGGGCGCTTCGTCCGTGATGAGCGTTCCCGCGTACTTGTCGAACCGCCATACTGTGTTCTGGCTGTCGCCGAATACCAGCGCGATCTTACCGTCGCGCATTTCCATCGCGATATCATCTGATGGGAACTCATGCATTTCAAAGAACGCATTATTAACGACCGTTCTGCGTTCGCCGCTTTCAACGCCGTAGATCTGGCAGCCCTGCTCCGTATTCATCATTACATAGACCGTTTCGCCGTCCTCAATGCCTGCTATGAATGTTCCCTCAAGCACACAACGATATATCTTCTCTGCAGCGTCGTAATAGTACAGTTGATTTTTGGGGTACGCCACATCGGATTTTATGTATGGCAAAGTAACAAGAATGCAGTTGCTGCCGCCGTCAGGCTGTTTGCCCAATGGACCTCCCGGTCCGCCGTCAAAGCTTCCAAAATCGTAGTTGGTGCGCTGTTCGCTGCCGTCTTTGATTATAGTGAATCCACCGTCGTCCAGCGTGAACTGCGTTTCACCGGAAGTATTAGAAGCAACTGCGACAAACTCAGTGGTATACCGGTCGCAGACATAAAGCAGTTTCGTGCCGCCGTCTGTCGTCACTGCCATTATGTACTTCTGGTCAGGCGAAAGGAAGAACTGCTCCACCTCATCGCCCGCTATAAACTGGCTTTGAAGAACCAGGTCGCCCGAGCCCACGCTGTAGCACGACAGGAACATTCCGAGGGCGTCAGGTCCACGCCCGATGACATACAGCTTATCATCTATCTGGAGATAGCGCGAGCATTCGTAGGAGCTTACCCGGTAATACTCGTCGGTCGCTATATCGTTTGTAAAAAGATCAGAGCCGGAGGATATCAGCGCAATGGTGCAGTCTGTATTCCATTCAAAGCGCTCTTCGCGGCAGGAGCCGGAATTTGCCGGTGAAATAACGCCCTGCATCATCATTGCGTCGATAGGCGTGCGTTCCTGCCAGCTTTCCTGCCAGGAACCGTTCTGATATTCCGCGGTGAGGATAAAGTACCGCGCGGCATAGGCTGTGCTCTCATCGTCCGCGGTAAAGCGGAATGCCGCAACTATCCTGGTATCCGTGTGGTCGATGAGCCATACGTCGCCCATTCCGTAATAATAGGGAGGTTCCGCGCCGCCCGCGCCCTTGAGCAGACCGCGGGTGTAGTTGGTCCCGTCCATCTCAATGCTCTCACCGCAGTTGTACCACTTGTTGAACTCCGATGCCCAGTTTTCCCCGTGGTCGGCGCAGAGTTTTTCCTTGCCCAGCCAGGAAATTTTTCCGACGTAGTTTTCGACGGGCTGCCTGCCGCTTATCTGCTGCGCGGAAGTGTAAAAGCTGCCGTCGTTGTTCGGGTCGGAGAACGACCAGTCGCCCCTGCCCTGCCTGAGATAGCGCTCGGAATAATCAGCCCTTGAAAGCGAAGCGTCGCTGCCGAAATCAAACCTGTACATATGCTCCTGGTCGTCTTTCGGCACCCAGTACATGCTGTCGCCGCCGTTTCTGTTGGAAGCGCGCATATACCAGCCCTGGTCGTCCTCAAAGAAGCCCGCGCAGTACACGTCGGGGACTTCTTCATCGTCGCAGCCGTGGACGTTTCCGAATATATCTTCCCGGGCGTCCATGCTGATAAGCCTGTTATTCTCGTCGAACCAGTAATAGCAGAACGGCTCCACAAGCCCGAAATCAAGCGTGAAGCTGCCGTACAGGTCAGGCAGCGGCTCTTCGTTGAAAGAACCCGCCTCGCCGATAAGCTCCTCCAGTGCAGAAGCAAGTTCCCCCTGCTCATAGATCCCGTAATAAGAAACCGGATCGTCGGTGACTGTGGTTATACGGCTGATATCGCCATACTGATAATCAGCCGCTCTGTCCGCGAGGTCCTGCCAGTACCAGTGGCGCTGCGCCGCAAAATCACGCCCATTTACTGAGAAGCATTCAAACAGCAGTTTCTCTGGAAGCGCAAGGGATATCACGCCATCTTTCTCAGCGGCGACCGCGATAAGCTCATCGCCAACGGCAAGGGACGGCTCGCCTGTTACCTGTTCAGAATGCGTGCTCCTCAGCTCAAAAGAAACCTTATGCCCGGAAAAAGCGATTTTCCTGCCCGAAAGGAACTCCGTGACTTCTGCGCCGTATTCGGTGAAGCCCTCTTCGTCGTGCGAAACCGCGGAGGTGACCCTGATACGCACCACTGAAGCCGGATTTTCCCAGCGCAGCTGCCGGATAAATGTAACGCCTGCCTCGTGGTTCTCTGCGCCTGCGATGAGCGAATGCTCATACCCGTCATAACACCCCGCATTCTCGTATGCGGGAATGTCGTCTGCGCTCTCAAAGCGTATTTCTTCAGTTTCGGCGTCAATGGGCGGGTCGGAAACGGGCAGTCCGTTTATCAGGTACCTTCCACCGAGCACCAAAAGCACAGCCGCTGCCGCAGCAGAAAGAGAAACAGCGGCTGTCCTTATGGCAGAGTGCTTCTTTCTGCCGAGCCGGTATTCCCTGGGAGAATCTGTCGGGAGTGCAGATACGGAAGAGGGGGCGGAGTTTTCGTAAAGCTTTTTAAGCCTTGCTTCGATTTCTGCGACGTGCTCTTCCGGCATGGACATGGAATCGTATGTATTCATAAGTTCCTGCTTTGTCATATCTCTCCCTCCTTTAATGCAAGTTTAAGCAGCTTCCGCGCCTGCGCAAGCCGTCGGTACACGTTGTTTTCGCTTATCCCCACAGTCGCCGCGATATCGTTGACCGGAATATCCTCGTAGTAGTAAAGGTATGTCACGGTTTTCAGCTTATCCGGCAGACCAAACACCATTTCTCTCAGCTCATGGCTGTGCTCGTTTATGTCGGCGGAACGCTCGGGGAGCAGCTCCAGCGGCACATTTCTCTTCATTCGCGCGGATTTCACCACGTTAAGCGCCTTGTGCTCGGCTGAAACGATAAGCCACGCCTTGAGATGGGCGTCGTCGTTGAACTCTGCCTTTCTTATCATCGCGGTGAAGCAGTCTGCCGCGATGTCCTCGGCTTCCTCGGGTATCCGTACTATTCCAAGTGCTATCCGATACACTGTCTGAATATGTTCCCGGTAATACTGAGGGAAATTGTCGCTAGTGATTATCAGCACATCAGTGACCTCCTTGTCCATAATGGCAACATCTCATAATACGCTGAACAAAGCTCCGGACGCGTGAGTATACCCGTCAGAACGGGTTTTATTCAGCGTTCCCATTACGAGCGTCTGCGGTATTGTCCTTTACACATAAAGCAAACCAGAACAAGTTTTTTTGCATTGCAAATAAATAAATTTCATATGGTAACCTCTAAAATATTACAGGGCGAAAGTTTAACTCTCGCCCTGTGTATTTTATGGAAAATCCTTTAAGATATTATCCGCGAAGCAGATACAATAATTCCGAATTCCGAATTAAGAATTCCGAATTAAAATCAACCCTGCCCGTCGTCCTTGAAGTACTTCTTCACGAAGTCCTCCAGCAGGTCTACCGAGCCATCGATGCCGAGCGCGGAACTGTCGAGGCATATCTCGAAGTTCTCAGCAGTGCCCCAGCGCTTGTCGGTGTAGTAGTTGTAGTAGGACATGCGCTGCTTATCCATGCGTTCAACGTACTTTGGCGCGTGCTTTTCAGCGATGCCGTACGCGTTGATGGCGCGCTTTATTCTGTCCTCCAGCGGAGCGGTGATGTAGATGTTGAGCACGTTCTTGAAATCGCGCAGGGCGTAGTCGGCGCATCTGCCGATGATAACGCAGGACTCCCGCGTCGCTATCTTCTGGATAGCGTTGAGCTGCGCGAAGAACAGCGCGTCGTCAAAAGGCACCCCACCCTGACCATATGTGGTGGAAAGCAGGTACAGAAAACTGTTGGTGCGGCGCTCGTCACTTTCCTCAAAGTGGGTCTTGTGGATACCGCTGTCCTTTGCAGCCACGTCAAGCAGCTTGTTATCAAAAAATTCAACGCCCAGCCGCTTTGCAAGCTTTTCGCCTATTTCACGTCCGCCACTGCCATATTGTCTGGTTATTGTGATTATACGTTTTGCCATGATGGATCGCCTCCTGTGATAGCACCTTTGTGCTTCTTTGGTTACAGTATATCACGTTTTTACGGATTTGTCCACCACTTTTCACAAGTTTTCCTTGCGTACAGCGGAATTTTTGTGTACATTCACAACAAACGGCGCCCGGTTTTATCTGTTATCACAACATCAGCGTATTCAGCGCTTCCCGAGTATTATGTCACGAAGTTCCCCGGCGTTATGCGCAAAGAATGTCGGCTTCTTGGCCGCGAGTTCCTCATAGCCGCGGAAGCCCCACAGCGCGCCGCAAACCGCGATCCCCGCGTTGTGCCCGGTCATGATGTCAACGTCGCTGTCCCCGACATACAGCGCTTCCTCCGGCTTTACGCCGGTGCGACGGATTATCTCCAGCGCCGCGCCCGGGTCCGGCTTCGGCTGGAAGCCCGCGCCGTAACCTATCACCTCGGTTATCTCATCGCCGTAATTCAGCCGGATAAGTTCCTTGGTGAACTCGTCTGCCTTGTTGGAATTCGCGCCGCAGATAACGCCGTGCGACTTTATCTCGCGTATCATCTCGGGCATTCCCGGATAGGGCTTTGTGTGATCGCACTTGTGCTGCGAATAGTACTCGTTGAACATCGCGAACGCACGTTCCTCAGTCGCCTTGTCGTGCCCTGCGGGGAGCATTCTCTCAATAAGCTTCGGAATTCCGTTGCCCACAAAGTGACGGTACTTGTCCTCATCGTGCTGCGGGAAGCCCATTTCGGCAAGCGTGTGGTTCCCCGCTGCGGCAAGGTCGCCTATGGTGTTCAATAAAGTGCCGTCAAGGTCGAATATTACAAGTCTGAACATATGTATCTCCTTACGAAAGCCGCGCGAAAACAAGCTTGTCGCTTTCGCCCAGCGTTATCACCTGCCCGGTGTAAAGCAGGAACATTCCGTTGTCGCGTATTATCGCGAAAAGGTTCTCGTTATATTCAAGTTCGATATCCTGCGGGAACTTTCCGACAAATTCCGCGGGCATGTCCATAGTCACGAAACGCACGACGTTGTGCTGAATGGAAACGCTGACTTCCTCGCTGACGTCCTCTATCGCCGCAAGCGCGGCTTCCGCGGTGAGCGTCGTGGGGCACACCGTGAATATCCCTAAGCCCTTGAAAACATCCGCTTTGTCCGGGTCGGAAATGCGCGCGAAAACCCTCGGCACATGGAAAAGTTCCTCGGCAAGCTGGGCAGTCATGATGTTAAGGTCGTCGTCGCTGGTGACTGCGCACACCGCGTCGCAGGTCTCTATTCCCGCTTTTTTCAGCACTTCCTGGTCGATTGGTACTCCAGGGGTGGTGAAGCCGCTGAAATCCCCCGGCAGGCGCTCAAACTGCCCCTCGTCGCGGTCGATGACTGAAACATCATGCCCGCGCTTGTCAAGAAGTTCCGCAAGTTCGCTGCCGACCTTTCTGCAGCCGATTATCAGAATGTTCATGTATTATCCCTCACTTACCCACGCAGAAACGCCGGAATACCTCATCTATGACCTCGTCCCCCGCGCGTTTTCCCGAAAGCTCGTAAACCGCGTCCAGCGCCTGCTCCAGCATAACTCCCACCGCGTCCGGAGTAACCCCCAGCTGCGCAGCGGAAAGCGCGCCGTCCACAGCGTCGCTGGCGCGTATGATACAGTCGCGCTGGCGCTCGTTGGCGATGAAGCCGGCGTCCGGGTCGAGCCTGCCGAGGTCCAGCCGCTCGCTGACTGCCATTTCAAGCAGCGCTGCGGCGTTGTCCTGCTTCGCGGAAAGCTTCACCGGAGCGCCAAGCGCGGCTTCGATAACGGAAGCGTCCAGCTTCTGCGGGAGGTCGGTCTTGTTCACTACCGCGACGACATTCCTGCCGGAAAGCAGCTTCAGCAGCCGCTCGTCCTCGTCGGAAAGCTCCCGCGAGCCGTCGAACACCGCAAGTATGATATCCGCGCTCTCAAGCCTTTTCAGCATGATATCAACGCCTATTTTCTCTATCGGGTCGCTGGTCTCGCGGATACCTGCACAGTCCGCGATACGCAGCACGATATCGCCAAGCGCGACTGTTTCCTCAACGATGTCGCGGGTAGTCCCCGCAATGTCGGAAACTATGCTGCGCTGCTGCCCCGCAAGGCTGTTCATCAGCGTGGATTTGCCCGCGTTCGGCTTGCCGACTATCGCGCAGGAGATACCCTCGCGGAGCATTCTGCCCGTATCATAGCCCGCAAGAAGTTCACGGAACATACCCTGCACCGCAGAAAGCTTTCCGGTGAGCCATTCCTGCGTGACCACCGGAGTGTCGTCGTCCGGGTAGTCTATCCACGCGGAAATCTGGCTGGAAACTTCCATTATCCGTGCAGCGCAGTCCTCCATGCGCCGGAAAAGCGCGCCGTCGCGCTGACCGTTGGCGCAGCTGAGCAGCTGCCCTCCCTGGGCGCTGATTATATCCGCGACCGCTTCTGCCTGGGTGAGCGACAGCTTTCCGTTCAGGAGAGCGCGCTTGGTGAATTCCCCGGGACCCGCAGGCTGCGCGCCAGCCTTGACGCATGCCGAAAGTACGCGCCTGGTGACATAAATCCCCCCGTGACAGGAAATTTCTGCGGTGTCCTCACCGGTGTAGCTGTGCGGCGCGCGGAACATCAGCAGCACGCCGTCGTCCAGCAGCTCGTCGCCGTCGTATATCTTCCCGTAAGCCGCGCGGTAGCCCGCAAGCTCCTCCGCGCTCCTGCCGGAAGCCGGCCGGAATACCCGCGCCGCTATCTCCGCAGCCCTCTCGCCGGATATCCTTATCACCGATATTCCCCCCGCTGCCGGAGGCGTTGCTATTGCACAAACAGTTGACATAATTACTTCTTTCCGAATAGTTTCGCGAAAAATCCCTTTTTGGGCTTTTCCGCAGGCTGGTCGTCCGGTATGGAGGTGTATTCCTCCTGCTTTTTCGGCTTTTCTTCGGGTTCGTCTGAGAATATATTCATGAGTATCGGCTTGCGCTTGAACTCCTCGCCGGTGTCGTTGAGCAGGTAGGTGTAGGTGCGGCTCGGCATGAGCGGCTTGTATTCGTCCGGGCTGGCGCACTCCATAAGCGCTTCAAGCTTCTCTTCCATGCGCTCCGGCAGGCTTTCTGCGGCGCCGTTGTAGTATTCCTCGCAGGCGATGTTGTATTCCTCTGCGGGGTCGCGGCCTGCTATCTGCGTCAGGTGGATACCCTCGCGCAGATACGCGGTGTAATCCAGGTAGTCGCACCAGAATTCGTTGAGCAGCGCGGCAAGAATGATGTTCTGCTTCTGCTGCAGCGCGGTTTTTCCGAAGCGCTGTTCTGCCTGCGCGTAAAGTTCCGGGGAATTCTTCTGCCAGAGGTCGCTGTCATAGGTGCCGTCAAGCAGCGCCGTGCGCTTTTCAAATGTCATGGCGCGGTGCTTCTCGCCGATGAGGGTGTATTTCATCAGGTTCACGCGCTCGTCGAACGCGTCGCCCTCGGAAATGCGCTGAACACGCTCCGCTTCTTTCAGCAGGGACTTATCCTCCAGCGCGCCGCTGACAGGCTGCGCGGGGTAATGTCTCCCCGCAAGGGAACGCAGGTCGTTGCGGGTCATTATCTCATCGTCCAGCGCAGCGAAAAAGCGGCTTTCGCCAACGTCGCCCTGACGTCCCGCGCGGCCGCGCAGCTGCTGAGTTATGCGTGAGCTCTCGCGCATTGCCGTCGCAAGCACCAGCAGTCCTCCTGCGGCTTCGACCTCGGTCTTTGCGTGGCAGTCCGCGCCGCCAAGCTTGATGTCTACTCCGCGGCCTGCCATATTGGGAG
>HF989503.1:17525-28942 GCA_000432175.1 Eubacterium sp. CAG:786 | reverse complement strand
GGCTTCTGCTTCGTCATTCTTCGCGTTGAGCACCGTGCAGGGAATTCCAAGCTTCTCCAGGTCTGCGGCAAGGCTCTCGGACTCGCTGATGCTTTCGGTGCCCACAAGCACCGGGCGCTTTATCGCGTGGGCTTCCCTTATCGCGGAAACCACCGCGCGCCGCTTTTCCTCCGCGTTGTAGTACAACTCAAGCGGGTGGTCGATGCGCTTACACGGCAGTCTTGTGGGAATGACCACGGTGGGCAGCCCGTAAATGGTGTCGAATTCCTGCTTCGACTGCTCTGCGGTGCCTGTCATTCCGGCTATTTTCGGGAACAGCCGCAGGAAGTACTGCAGCGCGATGTTGCCCATGATACGCCCGCGGGAAGTTATCTTAAGCCCGTGCTTTGCTTCCACCGCAGACTGCAGGTCCCCCGGGAAAACGCGCCCCGGAGCCGCTCTGCCAGTGAATTCGTCCACCAGTAGAATGCTGTTGTCCTTGACTATGTAGTCCTTGTCCTCGCTGAGCATGACCCGCGCCTTGAGGCAGGCGCATATCTTCGCAAGGAGAGCGGTGCTTTCCTCACCGTAGATATCGCAGCCGAAAATTGCTTCCGCCTTGTCTGCGCCGTCGTCGGTGAGGTAAACGTTGCGGCTGTCGTCGTCTATGCCGTAATCGTCCCCGGTGAAATCCCTGACTTTTTCGTATACATCTGCGGTGGAGCCGTCGTCGTGGGCTTCGATATCGCCGGCTATCACCAGCGGAATGCGCGCTTCGTCTATCATGATGCTGTCTGCTTCGTCAACGATGGCAAAGTTCAGCTTCTCCGGGAACACCATTTCCCCGGTGGAATAGCACACGAAATCCCGCAGATAATCGAACCCGGCTTCCCTGGCGGTGAGGTACACCACCTGCCTGCCGTAAAGCTCACGACGCTGTTCACGGGGAGTATCCGCAGTCACGCAGCCGAGGGAAACGCCCATCTCGTCGTAGACGGGCTTCATCCACTCATAGTCGCGCCTTGCGAGGTAGTCGTTGAAAGTCAGTATCATCGTCTGACCGCCGGAAAGCGCCTCGTGGCACGCTGCAAACACAGCGGAAAGCGTCTTTCCCTCGCCGGTCTGCATCTGCACCATGTTGTGACCCGCGAGCGCCAGCGCCGCCCCCAGCTGTTCCGCATAGGGAGTTACGCCCAGCGTTTTCTGCACGGCGCAGTACACGCGGGAGAAAACCTCGTTCACGCCGCTGCCCTGCGCCCCGCCGGACTTTGCGAGTTCTTCTGTTTCTGCGATATTCTTCGTATCCAAAAGCGTTCTCCTTGTAACTTATGGTCACCTCTAAAAACCTTGTTTGATTCAAACCGGTTTTTAGAGGTTCCCTTATTTTGTCAGCGCTATCTTTCTGATGTTGACATCTGAGCTGAACGACACCACATTGAACATAAACATCGCCTGCTGATATTCGCTCAGGTCTATAAGGTTGTTGAGGTCGGTGTTGATGTAGCGCATATCCACCATGGTTATCTTGCTGTAATGCTTCGACAGGAAAGGCACCAGGCTGTGCGCGTAGCTGTCCTTTATCAGCAGGAGGTTCTTGCCGTTGTTCACGTCGGTCTCGATGGTGACCACAGGGGAATTGCTGCCGGTGAAGCTGGAATACTTATCCTTTACGTCAAGATAGCTGCGGACGTACAGGCTGTCGTATACGGTCTCGCTTCTTCCGTCGGAAACCGTCATCTTCACCGTCGGCTCACCGGAAGCCAGCATGTAATAATCGATGCTGTCCGGGGTGATGGAGTTGTCCAGCGTCTTTGAATACAGCGTCCCGCGGAAGCTGCTGCTTGCCGTTTCGATGTTGAAGCTGTCCAGCCCGTAGCTGCTGTAGCCCAGGGTCTTTGCAGCCGCGCAGTAAGCGTAATACGCGCCAAGGCTGGTCCAGTGGTGGTCGGTGCGGTAGAACACATAATCGTTATTGTGCCCGGAAAGGAAGCTCAGACAGTCGATGGTGGTCATGCCGCTCATCTTCTTGTAGCACTCGTCAATGAAGCTCTTTTCGCTGAGATAGCCCGCATACGTGGGTATCTCGCTGCTGAAAAGTTCCTGCGCGGTGGGCGCCAGCATGAGGCTCACCTGCATGTCGGGGTGCTTTTCTGCAAAGGTGTTCATCGCGTCAAGGGACTTCTGCACCATGTCCGCGTCGTATTCCTTGAACACCTGTATCATCTGGTCCCTGAGGGTGTAAACGCCGTTTATCTCCTTTTTGCCGACGAGCTTTTCCATTTCATTCCTGACTCTCACCCAGTCCTCGCGGCCGGCAAGGTGGTCGGAAAAGTAGGTCTCGAAGTCGTCCATCCAGCTGTCCTTGTCTCGCACGGTGATGTAATCCCACTTGATGGCGTCCATCACCTCGCTGAAGTTCTGCGCCTTGTCCATCTTGGTGTGATTTACGATATCCGGGAACTTTTCAAGGGTGCGGTTCTCATTCTCGCTGCGCTCCTGCTTTGGGAGAACTGCGGTGGTTATCGGTATCGCAAGTGTGACTGTCGTGAACAAAGCTATCATCAGCTTTGCAGGGGTCATTCTGAATTTCATCTGCTGTTCTCCTTTCTCAGAAATTAAAGTACAGGAACGGGTTGTAGTTCGATGTGGAAAGATATGCGACGGAAGCCAGCATCACCACTGTATCCACCACCGGGAAGCCATACTGCGCCCATACGGGAGCCTTTTTCCTGATATATCCGGTGAGGGTCTTGAGTACGTCTGAGCTGCCGAAAATGCATATCGCGAAGATAAGCCCGTAGTTCACGATGTAGTTTGTCGCCGCGTTGTCCAGGAACACTCCGTTTCCACCGAACATAGCAGAGATGTAAGTCCACACCTGACTGAACACGCCGCCGAAATCCACCGTACCCGGTGCGACCGCGTCGAACAGCACCCAGCCGAATACCACCATGACGAACGTATACAGCCAGCTGAAAAACGCGGGTATCTTCTCCAGCACCTTGCCGAGGAAAAGCCTCTCGATGACGATGAGAATGCCGAAATACGCGCCCCACAGCATGAAGTTCCAGCTTGCGCCGTGCCAGATACCGGTGATGGTCCAGACGATGAGCAGGTTGATTATCGTACGCGGAAGCCCCTTGCGGCTGCCCCCCAGCGGGAAGTAGATGTAGCTCTTGAACCAGTCGCCGAGGGTGATGTGCCAGCGCCTCCAGAATTCAGACACGCTGTGGCTCATATACGGGTAGTTGAAGTTCTCCGGGAAGTTGAAGCCCATCATCTTTCCCAGACCGATGGCCATATCCGAATATCCGCTGAAATCGAAGTATATCTGGAACGTGAACGCGAGAATGCCCATCCATGCCGTCACCGCGGAAAGGCTGCCGTATTCCAGCGCCTTTATCTCCGTCCACAGCAGACCGATGTTGTTGGCGATGAGGACTTTCTTGCCAAGTCCCACGATGAAGCGGGAGATGCCGTCGCCCACCATCTTTTCGGTGATGGTGCGCTCGTCGATCTCGTTCTGGATATCCTCATACCTGACGATAGGCCCCGCAACTATCTGCGGGAACAGCGTAACGAACGCCATGAAGCTTGCGGCGTTCTTCTGCACCTTTATATGTCTGCGGTAAAGATCGATAGTGTAACTCATCGACTGGAACGTGAAAAAGCTGATGCCTATCGGCAGCGGCAGGTTCGGGTTTGGTATCGCAAGGCCGAACCACGCGTTGAGCGACTCTATGATGAACCCGAGATACTTGAACGTACCCAGCAGCCCGAGGTTCATTATCAGCGACACCAGCAGGCATGCCGTCCTGATCTTTGGCCGGTCGTCGTATTTGTCGATTATGCGCCCCGCGGTGTAGTCTATGAACGTCGAGAGTATCATGACCAGGACGTATACAGGTTCGCCCCAGGCATAGAAAATAAGACCGCTGACCAGAATGACCACGTTCTTTGCCTTTTTCGGCACGAGGTAGTAAATTATCAGCGTTATCGGCAGAAACGCGAACAGAAAAGTTAAGCTGGAAAATACCATAAATGCACCATTATCCGGGAACGCCCCCGGAACTTTCCGTCAGGCTTCCCCTTTATCATCTCCGTCCATCTTGCGGACGGCTTTGAGAAATCCGCTGCGTGTATACATCTTGTTGACTACCTCCAGCAGCAGCTTTGCTGAAAGCAGCTCCGGCAGCCCGAGGGACTTCTGCAGCCGCTGGCGCCGTTGTGTACTGTTTTCTCCACCGATAAGCCTGCAGTCCATGAGGTCGGCGCGGGTTATCGGCTCCCCCGGCTGTGCGGGGGCTTCTTCGGGGACTGCGCCTGCGTTTATCAGCGCCTGCTCTATCAGCTCGTCCGGAATTCCCTCCACGCCGAGCTTGCCCTGCTTCGAGGGCTGCGCCTTGCGGCGCTCCTTGCCGTGTATATCCGGGGTGACTGCGTTGAGCACCTCCCCCTGCTTCACGATGCTGCGAATGAACGAACGTATCTGAAACCCCGCGCTGTCGCTGTCCGTCAGGATGATTATCCCCGTTTTAGCCGCAAGGGACTTTATCAGCTCCTGCTTCTCCCTGTCCTTGTAGATGGAAAAGCCGTTCGTGCATATCACAACTGCGTCCGTTATGTTGGAAAGGCGTATCTTATCGTATCGCCCTTCAACTATTATTGCCTGTTTTATTCTTAACATACCCTACCGCCTGCGGTTTATGGCTGAAAGCTCTATCACTGCGCGCTCCAGCAGTATCCGTTCGTCGGTTTTCGAGGAATTCATCAGCAGATTTGTGCGGAAAAGCACCTCCAGGCAGCGTTTGAGGTTATCCTCAGGAATATTGCGCACCGCTGTACAGGTCTTGCCGAAATAGTAAGCCCTGCCCCCGTAATACCCGAAATCCGCTGCCGCCTGCTGGGAGCCCTTCCGGGCGTTCTGCGCGAGTTTTGCGCGGTAGTTATCCACAAATGCGCCAGAGAGCGCGCTCAGGATAAGGATAGGTTCCTCGCGCTGCTGGAACAGTTCGTCCATCATTTTCAGCGCGTCCGCAGTCTTACCCGCAAGAATGCTGGTGGAAAGGTCGTAGGCGCTGGCGTCAAGCAGCTTCGGCGTCAGCGCGTCGATGAGTTCCCTTGTTATCTCGCCGGACTGCTGACAGCTGCACAGCTTCTCCACCTCGTTCTGTATCAGCGTGAGGCTCCTGCCGCACAGCCCTGAAAGGTGCGTCGCGTTCTCCGGGGACAGCGTGCAGCCCATTTTCTGCGCCTTTTTCGCAGCCATTGCCGCGGTCATTTCCGCAGTCATATACTGGAACCTGCACACCACTCCGCGCTTTTCAACGGTCTGGATAAGCTTCTTGGTCTTGGCTTTCGGCTTTACGTCGTCTATCTCAAGACCCGTCTGGCATATCACCATGACGGTGGTCTCCGGGAGTTCGTCTATCAGCTTCAGCAGTTCCTTGTGGCTGTCGTTGTCCATGTCCTCGGCGTCGAGGTCGGTTATTTTCACGCACTTGTGCTCCGCGAAGAACGGCAGGCTCTCCGCAAAGTCCGACAGGGAATGCGGGTCGGGGGCGCCGCGCAGCTTCATTAAATTCAGCCCGTCGGACTGCTCCCCTCCTGCTGCTGCGACTATCCTGTCGGCGTACATTCTCGTCAGGAATGTTTCCTCACCGTAGAGGTAGTACACCTGGCGCAGCTTTCCGGATCTGAGCTCGGCTTTCAGCGTTGCTTCAGCGGTCAGCGCGAATACCTGCTTCGCCATTACGCCATCTCGACCGAAAGCTTCTTGCCGCCGAGAATGTGGAAGTGCAGGTGGCGCACCGTCTGACCGCCGTCCTCACCGATGTTGCTGACAACGCGGTATCCGTTTGTCAGTCCCTCTTCCTTGGCGATAACGGCTATCATCTCGAAAATGTGAGCGACAACGGCGCTGTTTTCGGGGGTTATCTCGTCAACGCCGGAAATGTGCTGCTTGGGGATAACCAGAATGTGCGTGGGCGCCATCGGGTTGATATCGCGGAATGCGAGTATCTGGTCGTCCTCGAAAACCTTTGTTGACGGGATCTCCCCGGCTATTATCTTGCAGAATAAGCAGTCGTTCATGGTTTTTACCTCCGAAAAAAGTTTAAATTTGAATTGAATGCCGTGGGTTACAAATTCGGAATGCGGAATTCGGAATTCGGAATTATGGTGTCCAGCTTCGCTGGACGGATCAAAATAGATTTGTTATGTGAGCGCTGCGATGAAACCGCCGACTAATCCAATCACGGCTAATACGCCTTCCATAACGAATTGTATTCCAGCGTCTGATTTTCGTGTTGCAGTAAGCCAATCCTGTTCTGCCACAATTACCTTCCAACAATTCACAAATGCAACTTTCACCATTACTAAAATGTCGTTTTCCCCGAATGAACAAAGAAAACGACATTTCAGACTTGTTTTTATAACTTACTTGATGTACTTTGCAGCGATATCAGCCGCAGCAGCCAGAGCGTCCTTTATCCTGGAAGCGTCCGGGATACCTGCCATAGCCTGGTCGGGCTTTCCGCCGCCCTTGCCGCCGGCGGCAGCCGCGATCTCGCGTACCAGCGTGCCTGCGTTCGCGCCCTTTGCAACTGCGCTCTTGGAGCACTTGCAGAGAATGCTGCTCTTGCCGTCCGCAGTTCCTGCGAGGACTGCAACGAAGCAGTCGAACTTGTCCGCGAGGGAGTCGCCGATCTTTCTCAGACCGTCAGCGCCGGTTCCGTCAAGAGCCGCAGTGATTATCTTCACGCCTGCGATCTCGGGGCAGCCTGCGCCGATGTCACCGAGCTGCGCGTTAGCCGCAGCCTGCTCCATGCTCTCGATCTTCTTGTCCTTCTCACGGAGCTCTGCCATCACGCTCTCGGCGCGGTGTGCGAGTTCGTCGAAGTTCGGAGCCTTAAGAACTGCGCAAGCCTTTTCGAGAGTATTCTTGTAATCGTACAGCACGGACATCACAGCCATGCCTGTAACAGCCTGGATACGTCTTACGCCGCTGGAAACGGAAGCCTCGGAAACTATCTTGAAAAGTCCTGCCTGTGCGGAATTCGTCAGGTGAGTACCACCGCAGAACTCAGTGGAATAATCGCCCACGGAAACAACGCGTACAACGTCGCCGTACTTCTCGCCGAACAGCGCCATAGCGCCCTTCTTCTTGGCTTCCTCGATGGGGAGCACCTCGGTAGTAACGGGAACGGCAGCCATGATGACCCTGTTCACGTAATTCTCTACCTGCTGCAGTTCGTCGGCAGTCAGCGCGCTGAAGTGGTTGAAGTCGAAGCGGCACTGATACGGGTCAACATAGGAACCTGCCTGGTGAACGTGGTCGCCCAGAACATGGCGCAGGGCAGCCTGCAGGATATGCGCACAGGTGTGGTTGCGCTGAGTTGCGGCGCGCTTTTCGGCGTCTACCTTTGCGGTGACTGTCTCGCCTGCCGCAAATCCGCCGCTTACCACCTTACCGTTGGAGATGAAAGCGCCGTTGGTGAGCTTCTTGGTGTCTGTGATCTCAATAACGTTGTCGCCGGAAACAACAGTACCGCTGTCGCCGACCTGACCGCCCATCTCTGCATAGAACGGCGTTTCCTCAAGAATTACGGAAACATCGTCGCCCTCTTCGCAGAGCCCGGAAACCTCGCCGTTCTTAACGATAGCGAGCAGCTTGGTCTGCTTCTCAAGTTCGGTGTAACCAACGAATGTGGTCTTGTAAGCGTCCAGCGCGGAGTTCTTCGCGTTGTCCCAGCCGCCGCCGAGTTTCTTGTTGGCGCGGGCTGTTTCCTTCTGGACCTTCATGCACTCGTGGAAGCCTTCCTCGTCTGCCTCGAGTCCCTTTTCGTGGAGGATCTCCTTTGTGAGGTCGAGCGGGAAGCCATATGTGTCGTGGAGTTTGAATACGTCCTCGCCGCAGAGGGTCTTTTCACCGCTCCTGAGCAGGTTTTCGATCATCTCGCCGAGTATCTCGGTACCCTTGTCGATGGTCTTGGCGAAGCTTTCTTCCTCGGTCTGGATGACCTTCTTGATGTAAGCGCGCTTTTCGTCAAGCTCGGGATAAGCGGAGAGATTCTCGTTGATAACGGTGTCGCATACGTCGTGCAGGAACGGCTTTGTGCAGCCGAGAAGTCTGCCGTGTCTTGCGGCTCTTCTGAGCAGTCTGCGGAGAACGTAGCCTCTGCCCTCGTTGGAGGGAAGCACGCCGTCGCCTACCATGAACGTGGTGCTCCTGATATGGTCGGTGATTACGCGCAGGGAAACGTCCTTTTCGGGGTCTGCCTTGTACTCAACGCCGACGATGGAGCTTATCTTCTTGAGAATATTCTGGACTGTGTCTACCTCGAACAGGTTGTCAACGTCCTGCATTACGCATGCAAGGCGCTCCAGACCCATACCGGTATCTATGTTCTTGGTCTTGAGCTGGGTGTAGTTGCCGTGGCCGTCGTTATCGAACTGGGTAAATACGTTGTTCCAGATCTCGATGATACGGTCGCAGTCGCCGACTTCCTCGAAGTTGTCCTGACCGATGTGGTCGAAATGGCCGTACTTCTCACCGCGGTCGTAGTGTATCTCAGAGCAGGGGCCGCAGGGACCGCTTCCGTGCTCCCAGAAGTTGTCAGCCTTGCCGAGCTTTATGATACGCTCGCGGGGAACTCCTACCTCGTTTGCCCAGATGTCGCCCGCCTCGTCGTCCTGCTCGTAGATAGTCACCCACAGGCGCTCCGGAGGGATCTCCAGCACCTTTGTGAGGTATTCCCACGCCCACGCGATGGCTTCGTGCTTGAAGTAATCGCCGAACGAGAAGTTACCCAGCATCTCGAAATAAGTACCGTGACGCGCGGTCTTGCCGACGTTCTCGATATCGGGGGTTCTGATGCACTTCTGGCAGGTAGTCACGCGGTGACGCGGCGGCTCCTCAATGCCCTGGAAGTACTTCTTGAGCGGCGTCATGCCTGCGTTGATGAGCAGAATAGAGTTATCTCCCTGCGGAACCAGCGGAAAGCTGTTCAGGCGCAGATGTCCCTTGCTCTCAAAGAAACTGAGGTAGCTTTCGCGGAGGTCGTTAAGTCCAGTCCATTTCATATTTTTGTCCTCTTTTTTGTTTAAGATATAGTAGTCCCTTATGGAATACGCATACATATTTATTATACATCTTTTTACGCAAAAGTCAATAGAAATATTTGTAATTTTAATACAAATGGAAAAGGGGCTGCGAAAATGCAGTCCCTTTTGTAATTAATACGCCGCTGCGTCCGCTTCCTCCGTGCCGGAAACCACCACGACCTCCAGCCGGTGCGGCAGGCAGATTATCGGAACCATTCCCCCGGAGATGGCGCCGGTATTCACGCAGACCTTATCCGGGCAATCCGCTTCGGTCACTGCGACCTTCCCATCGGAAATGCGTATCGTGTTGCTGCCGTTCCCGCATTCCACGGTGAATTCGCAGTCCTGCGAGAGCGGAACGCGCCGGACCACCTCGCCCGCAACGCGTATCTCAGCCACCGGGTCGGCGACGGGCGCGTTCTTCATTATCGCGAACGCTATTATTCCGCCTGCGGCAGCCAGCCCCAGCGCTATTCCTGTAACGATCCCTGCCTTCATTCTTCCCCCGTAAAAAACCGCCCGTTATAAGCGGGCGGTCATGTCTTAAATTATCGTGTTGAGCTTCCACGCGCCGTTTTCTTTCACGAATTCAACGCTCACGGAACGGTACGCCTGCTTTCCAGCAAATGTGCCTGCCTCGATATAGAGCATTCCAGAAGCCGTATCGGAATTCTGGCTGCTTATCACAAGGAACATGCTGCCTGCGTCCGCTGCTTTCAGCCCGCCTGTGGTGTAGTTCATCGTACCCACCGGGGAAATGCCGCAGCGCGCCATTATCTTCTGCGAAGCGTTCGCGGAATAGTACACGGAAATGCACTCGACAAGGCTTTCAGGAGTTTTTATCCCGCTCTCGCTGTACTTGCCCAGGGCGATCGCGTTATTCACGCCGACAGCGCCGTTGAGCGCGCTCCTGAGTTCAGCAGAAGCATTGTCGGAAACGCCGTTGAACGTCAGCAGCGAAGCCTTGTTCTCAGCGGAATAGTCGCTGTCGGTAATTCTCACAGTGCCGCCTGAAACATAAGCATACCACTTTTCAGAGCCGCTCCTGCGGTACTCCACCTCCGCCATCGAAGCCAGCGACCCGTCGGAAACCACCGCGCCGCCTGAGATCACCCAGCTGCTGCCGGAGCAGATGAAGCTGTCGCGGCTTGCACCGAAGCTTACGCTGTCGTCGGAAACAGCGAGCAGCCTTTCGGTCGCGGGGTCGAAGATCTCAACGGAACCGTCCGCATTGGTGATGACTGCATGCGTGAACGCAAGGTTTCTGGTAACCTTGGGGGCGTCCTCAAAGAAGTGCACCATTCTTGCGTTGCGCGTTGAAATATCGGATGCGTACATGGTACTCTCGCCGGAGGAAGTTTCGTTGTAATAGATCACGTTTCCGCTTGAAGCCACGAGCGAAAGCTTCTTGTCAGAGCTCGTCACCTCGGTGAATTGCCCAAGTGAAGTTCCGTCAAGCTTTGCGGAATAAATATAGTACACGCCCTCGTCCCTGAGGCTGAGCGTAAGCTGACTTGTGCTCTCGTTGAAGCCGAAGCCGTTGAGCGAACCGCTCATGACGATATCGTCAGTGCCAAGGTCGCAGATACTCTCGCTGTCTGCGCTGACAAGAAGGGTACGGCTCCTGGTGCCGAAGCTTCCGATGCCCGTTATCAGCAGACTACGGCCGTTCTGCGAAGCCCACGCGATCTTTGCGTCTGATATCTCCTCGGAGCAGATAAGCGTTTCGCTGCCGCTCTCATAGCGGTAGAGCGAAACCCCGTTCGCGTCCTTGATGAAGAAAATATCGCTGCTTATAAAGAATGCCGTATCTGCATTGAGATAGGTGTTATATGTGTTTGCGCTGATGTTAGCCGGGAGCGTTACCCCTGCCGGGAGCGTGGGTACATGCTCGTCAGGCTCGGTGTTCTCGCCGGGGGAAGTCGTGGTGCTCTCTGGAGTTGTCGGCTCGGTGGGGGTGGTCTCCTCAGGCACAGGTGTGGTTATCTCCTCGGTGGGAAGCCCCTCGTCCTCCTCGGTCTCTGCAGTCTCCTCAGGCTCTGACGTTCCGTCCATCTCGGAGGTGTCGCAGGTCGGCTCAACCGTGCCGTCGCTGTCCTCGGTGGAACTGCTGTCGCTGCTCGTCACAGTGGGAACTACAACGCTCGGTTCCGTCACGGACGACTCGGGGAAAGTTACCTCGCTGGTCTGTATATCGGAGATATTCACGGGGGCGGCGTTTTCAAAGTCGCCCGCCTCCATCGCTTCTATCAGGAATACCGCAGGCTCATTCTGCAGCTTTACTGCGAAGCTGCCGGAACAGTACACCGCAGCGCCCGTTATCCTTGCGTCGG
>HF989503.1:0-17389 GCA_000432175.1 Eubacterium sp. CAG:786 | reverse complement strand
TGCGCCTGCGCCGGGGTCATAGGCTCCGCGAATGTCACCAGGTAATCGCGGCTCTCGGTGCTCCCGCGCTCTTTTTCAAGCTGCTCCAGCGCATGGTTGAGCCTGTCGTTGGCTGAAAGCGTAGTAAGCCCGGTATCGGTCAGGCTGACTCCGTCGTGCCTGCCCATATTCACCGCGGCTATCGTGCCGACGGTGACAACGCATGCAGCCGCAGCTGCGGACATGCCGATATACAGCGGTGAGAGCTTCTGCCGTGAACTTTTTCCGCGCTTTGCGTTATCACGAATCCTGTCAGCGTCGAATGTGTATTCGCTCATCAGCTGCTTGTAAAATTCGTTTTTGTTCATACGACAGACCTCCTTTCGCTGTGATACCCTTACCCGGGACAATATAGTATATGAAGCCGGCTCAGATGCCGTACTTCTTTTTCTGCTTTTCTATGGTGCGATAAAGCTTCGTCTTAACCGTGGGAAGCTTCATATCAAGGCGGTTGGCGACCTCCTCAAGCTTCATATCGCACACGAAGTGCAGGTAGAATATCCTGCCCACTGTTTCATCACCGGACATGATATCGTCGAAAATCTGCTTTGCGAGTATCTTATCGGACATAACGTCCTCAAGAAGCTTCTGGTCGCGGGACATATCAGCCTCGATGGCGGCCGCCTGCTCCTCGTCTATCTCAGAGAGGATAATATCGCGGTCCTTGCGGCGCTTGAAGCCTGCGAAAACGCTCCTGCACTCGAACTTGGCTATATTAATAAGGAAAGCCTCTGCAGACTCGATATCCTTATAGCCCTTTTCAGAAATACGCTTGTAGAACCTGGTGTAGATATTCTGTACGATATCCTCCGTATCCTGGAAGCGTGCTGCGTGGCTCACGACGAAGCGCGACACTGAACTTACAGTTTCAGCGTAAACGGCGTCAAAATAGCTGTCTAAGTCTGGATTACCCACGCAGTGCTCACCTCGCTCTACCGCCTGCAATACTGAAGTCACGCCACAGATGAAAAAAGTTTCAGCATTTCAGTAAAAAATTATACTACTTTTTTGCCGTTTCTCACAAGGCGAGAAAGAAATTCTCTTATCTGGCACATCACGGTGAGATTCCGGCAAAAATACAATACTTATCTATTATACACCACCGCCGTGAGTTTGTCAATCCAAAAGCATTTGTTTAATGCATTGTTAATATAATGCGATGCTCATATTATACGCAACGTTATATAATGCGCAAATATTACATTATATGTCAATTCATTGTATCACATTTTGTCGAAATCTCACACATATATACCGCAAGTTATACAAGACAGCAAAAAAACACCCCCTGTCGCGGGGGTGATAATCAGTCTATGGAATGCAGCGCCTTGTAGATATCCTGCATCTGCTTGTCGGTATCCGCGATGGTTTCGGCGCAGTTTTTCAGCTGCTCGGCAAGCTCCGCGGAAACAACGCTGTCCGTCTTGTACTTCAGGTCGTGCTCCAGGGTAGCCCAGAAATTCATCGCGATAGTGCGTATCTGCACCTCGACATGAACAAGTTCCTTCTTCTCGGAAAGGTACACCGGGGTCTCTATCACCAGGTGCAGACTGCGGTAGCCGTTGGGCTTGGGGTTCTTTATGTAGTCCTTGCGTTTGATGAGCTTAACGTCGTCCTGGGAAGTCAGCAGGTCTGCGACCGTATAGATGTCGTCGATGTAATTGCACACTACCCTCACGCCGCCGATATCGTTGAGCTCCCTCTTTGCGGTGTCGCAGCTGAATGGAAGTCCCTTACGGTTGAGCTTCTCAAGAATGCTCTGCGGCGACTTCACCCTGTCCTCAAGGTGGTGTATCGGGTTGTGGTCGTACTTCGTCTTGAACTCGCTGTCGAGTATCTCCAGCTTGGTCTTGACCTCGCGTATCGCGGACTCGTACAGGTGCTCCAGTTCCATGAACTGGTAAAGCTGATCCATTATTTTTTCCTGTGCGTCAGCCGGTATCAGCTGCTGCACGGGCTGTAACTCATTCTTTTGTTTCTGCATTTCATTGTCCTTTCACAACTGAGTAAAATTATAGCAGTCAATTGTGATAAATTCAGCAGCGTAAGTGTGAAATCATTGTGAAATCTGCACACATCTACTTGTTTGCCTCGTCCTGCATGCTGTTAAGCAGCTTTTCAATGTCATCCTGGGACATCTTCCCACCGGAGGGCTCAGGCTCAGTTGCGGGCGCTGGCTCGGGTTCCGGCTCTGCGGGTGCGGAATTCGCGGCAAGCAGCTTTTCTATGTCCTCCTGGGACATAGTGCCGCCGGACGGCTCGGTTTCTGAACGGCTTGACGGATCGACATCGGGAACCTTTGCATTCTCCTCCGCGGGCTGTTCATCCTCGTTTATGCCGCAGGAACGCAGCAGCGCTTCTATCTCGTCTTCGGACATCTTGTTGTTCTCTAGCTCGTGCTGCGGCTCGTAGGAACTGTCAGGCACAATGGAAACAGGCTTGGAAGTTTCCTTCACGATGTCTGCGACATTTATCTTGTGCTGGTCAAGTATCTTCCCAACGTCTGCGGAAGACACCTTCCCAGCCGCAGGAACTTCCACCGCTGCGCCGTTGGGGTAAGAAACCACGGGCACCGGCTGAACTTCCGGACCGATGAGGTATTTGTCGAATTCTTCAACGGCGGTGTCAAAATCGATAGTTTCACCGTCGAAGCTTATCCAGTAATCGTCATACGGTGAGATGCCGTGAGTGTGGCACAATATATTGTATACATTGTACTTCTCCAGCCCCATGCGCTCAAGAATAGGGAGCGTAAACGGCGTGCGGTCCTGGAACACGCGGCAGGAGAAAAGATAGTATATGTCAGAGATATCAAGCGGACGATGGATAGTGGTTATCATCAGTTCCTTATATCTCGTGAGAATTTTATATGTGACCTGTTCATCCTCCGAAACGAGGTATTCAGCAACAGGCGCGTCAGCCTTCCATATGGTGAATTTAAGCGGAAGCGGCATTTCAAACGCGCTGTTGTCAACGATACGGTAACGGTAGGCTTTTAATATATTTCCCATCTGTAAACCTCCCCAGGTGCGATGTACATTATTAATTTAGATTATACCACATATTTGCTTTTTAAGCAATAGGTTTTTTTCCTCTCCATATTGTGAACAAATTAATTTTCAATGATTTGTGCAGGTTTAATAAAAATGTGGTATTTAGAGAAATTATTATTGTTGATGTGTTTACAGAAAGCTTTTTTTGTGTTATACTGATAATAAATAACTTTGCTTTTACCGTGCCAGCGGTATTATGTAAATAACTCTGCACACGCAGAATGGAAACGGGGAGTATATATGAAGATCAGAACCATGCTGATGGCAAGCGCAATGGCATTTGCTATCGTCCCGATGGTCATTTATGCGGCATTCACCAACACCATGGTGTCTAAAAACGGCGATGAGGAATTCCGCACGACCATACTCGAAATGGCAGATAACGAGCGCAACACGCTCCAGACCTACATTGACACCGCCACAAAGCAGGCCGATACTATTCTCGCATACGACGAAATACAGACTGCCATGTCCACGGGAAAGACATCTGACGCGGCAGGCAACTACCTTTCAATGGTGGCTTCCAGCAACGACACGATAGACTCCGTGCTGCTGGTGGACGCCGACGGAAACGTGTTCTGCGGGAGCTCAGGCAAGGCAAATACGCGCATAGACAACTTCGACGCATATTTCAACTACCCTGTCGGAGCGCTGTTCTTCAACGATATCGCCAACCCTGAGGCGACCGGAGGCGGAAAGAACGCGACGATGTTCATGAGAAAAACCGTCGGCACAAATACCATGCTGATAAACTTCAAGCTTGGCAGCACAGGCAGCGAAAAGGGCTACATGTACAAGGCTTCCGGAGGAAGCACGTTCTACAACGGCTCCGTTATCATCGCAGACTCCTCTGAAAACCACAACTATTCTATTGTTGAGAACTTCAAGATCAACCTATACAACGAATATCCCAAGGACGTATTCCAGCCGCTTATCGACGGGCTTGCTGACAATTCGGTTTCCCAGATCGTGGAATACACCCCCACCAGAAGCAACGAAACATGGTATGCCGCAGCCTGCAGGGTCGGCGGTGAAAACGGCCTTATCGCGATCGCAGCGTGCCCTGTCAACTCCAGCGCGAACTTCTTCTCTGCTTCCGCTACAAACGGACTTGTAGTTGTAGTTGTGCTGGTTTCCCTTGTTGTCATTGTGGGCGCTATTGTTGTTTCTATCCTCGTCACAAAGCCGCTCAAGGTCATCGAGGAAACCCTTGAAAAGGTACGCCGCGGCGACCACGAAGCGCGTATCCCTACCGCAGTAAGCAACAATGAGTACGGACAGATGTCCCGTGCATTCAACAACCTGCTTGACGAGATAGTTGTCAGCGAGGACAGATACCGTACCATCACGGAGATGTCCGACAACATCATTTTCGAGTGGAACTTCAAGACTAACGAAGTATTCTTCACCAACAACTTCAACAAGAAGTTCAGCTATCGTGCACCGTCCGACCACTTCGGCGACAGCTTCCTGCTCAAGGCAAAGCTGCACGAGGACGACGCAGAGCGCTACAAGGCAGACCTTGAAAAGCTCAGCCACGGCGAGGAGTTCAAGCACAACGAGTACCGTATGAAGAACATCTACGGCGACTACATCTGGGTGCTGATAAGAACCGCGACCCTGCGCGACAAGGAAGGCAATCCGCAGAAGATAGTCGGCGTCATGCTGGATATCGACCGCGCTAAGAAGAGCGAGCAGCAGCTGACTGCACGCGCAAGCTTCGACGCACTCACCGAGCTCTACAACCGTGAGACCATCGAGAGCCAGATCGACAACGAGATCACGCTGTCCGAAGCGCGTAAGAGCGAAATGGCGGTTCTGTTCATCGACGTTGATGACTTCAAGCACTACAACGACCAGTACAGCCACGCGACCGGCGACCAGGTGCTTAAGTTCGTTGCACGCACCATCAAGGGCGTTGTCAACGAGTTCGGCTTTGCGGGACGTTACGGCGGCGACGAGTTCATAGCTTGCGTCCGCAATGCTGAGATAAACGACCCGACCCGCGTTGCACAGGATATCATCACAAAGCTCGACGAGGGCTTTGAATGCGACGGCGAACACCTCACCGTGAGCGTTTCCATCGGTATTTCCGTTATCAAGGACGACTACAACACCCGCGTTGAGTACATCATCGGTAAGGCAGACGACGCGATGTATTCCGTTAAGAAGAACGGTAAATCCAACTACGCCTTTATTTGATTGCCGTAACAACGTCGATCAAATATGCAAACTTCCCCTTTCAAACCCCGGAGTGAGGTTTGAACTCCGGCAGAGCCGGAACCGGGAAAATTCTCTGGTGGATCCACCAGCTGTGAGAATGCAAAAGACCGCTCGTATTCGGGCGGTCTTTTTAATATAGTTATGCCCCCGCAGTTGCAGGGGCGTTTCTTATTTTCAGGTAACTATTATCTTGATCTTCTTGGTGGTCTTGCCGCATTTCGCGGAGATTATCGTTGTGCCGGTGGATTTCGCTGTTACCTTTCCGGTGGAACTTACAGTCGCTACAGACGGTTTGGAACTTTTCCAGGTGACTTCTGCGCTTCCGGTCGTATCAGCGCCCAGCGAAATTGCGTATCCCCGGCTCAGGTTAAGCGTGAGATATTTGAACTTGGCTTTGCTGGTCGTGCTGGGATAGGTTGCGGTGAAGGTCACTTTTCCTTTTTGATTATAGGCATTATATGCCCAGGAACTATAATTGGAGAGCCTAATATAATATGTTCCCTTTTTCACAGAATAGGACATTGAACCTTTAAATTTTTCAATTGTTTCATTCCACTCGCCTTGTGTGCCCATGAAATTCCATTCTGACCAGCCAGAAGCTGCTTCATGTAAAGTGGGTTTTATTTGATCGCCATCAGAATTGTATACAGCAACATTTACTTCTTTTATATGAGATTCAATCGACAGCTTTAACACTCCTGTATCTTTAACAGAAATTGAATAATCACTTATATCGCTAGTTTCTGGAAGATATGTAGTCACCGACTTCCCGCTTGAAATAGCCTTAGCAGTATCCGCAATACTATCCGCACCCGCAGTAACAGCCATAGAAGCCGTAGCCGAAACTGCAATAACCACCGCGGAAATCACCGCAGCTAACCTCTTGAACACTTTCATAAACAATACCTACCTTAAAAAAATTTCTCCATTTGGTATGTAACATACCAAAATGGGATATTTTTATTATACCACTATGGTATACTTTTGTCAAGAGGTGATGGTAATGTTTCGACTGAAAGAATTGCGCGAGAGCCGTGGAATTTCCCAGGTACGGCTTGCCATCGAACTCGACCTGAACCAGAATTCCATCAGCCGCTACGAAAGCGGCGCCCGCGAAGCCGACTACAAAACGCTGCTCGCGATTGCGGACTATTTCGATGTATCTCTGGATTACCTCTTTGGCAGAACGGACTGCCCCGATATCAACAGATGAATTAATGGCGCCCGCAGCGGCGCTTTTGTTATTTTTGCTATATTGCCTGAATTCTCTCCGTTTCTGATGATTTCGCGGTAATTCTCATCAAATCATTACTCTAACAAAAAATGAAACGAAACCAGAGAAAGCGAGAATAGTAGAGAGATTTGCAGAGAAAATGCGAGAAATCATAGTATATTTGAAATATATTCCGAAAAAGCCTTGACAAAATAAAAAAAAACGAGTATAATATCAAATGTTGCATAGAGGCATTTGTATCTGAAATGCCGGATACTTTAATAGGAGGAAACAAATATGTCAACTTATATGCCTAAGGCTGCCGAAGTTGAGCGCAGCTGGTATATTCTCGACGCAGCTGACAAGCCCCTGGGCCGCGTAGCTGCTACCGCCGCTCACCTGCTGAGAGGCAAGCACAAGCCGACATTCGCTCCCCACTGCGATTGCGGCGATCATGTAATCATCATCAACTGCTCCAAGGCAGTCCTCACCGGCAAGAAGCTGGAGAAGAAAGTCTACAGATGGCACACCGGCTGGATCGGCCACCTGAAGGAAGTCAGCTACGACAAGCTGATGAAGGAGAACCCCGAGAAGGCAATGACCATCGCTGTTAACGGCATGCTGCCCAACACCACTCTCGGCAGAAAGGCTCTCACCAGACTGCGCTGCTACGCAGGTGCAGAGCACAACAATGCGGCTCAGAAGCCCGTTGAATACAAAATATAAGGAGGGCCTGAACAATGTACGATTCTAAGCCTTATTACTATGGCACCGGCAGAAGAAAGCACTCTGTCGCAAGAGTTAGAGTATATCCCGGAAGCGGCACTATCACTGTAAACGGCCGTTCCATTGATGATTATTTCGGTCTGGAGACCCTCAAGCTGATCGTTCGTCAGCCCCTGACTCTCACCGATACTATCGAGAAGTTCGACATCGTTGCTACCGTTGCTGGCGGTGGTGTTACCGGTCAGGCAGGCGCTATCCGTCACGGTCTGTCCAGAGCTCTCCTCCAGTACTCCGATGAGCTGCGCCCCGTCCTCAAGAAGGCAGGCTTCCTCACTCGTGACCCGAGAATGAAGGAAAGAAAGAAGTACGGTCTCAAGGCTGCACGTCGCGCTCCTCAGTTCTCCAAGAGATAATCAAAGTCCTTACAAACAGCTTTGCGAAGCGGTTTGTGGCAATCGGGTTATCAAATTGGTCTTTATCAGAGAACTTTTTAAATCCTCTCCGATTTTCGGGGAGGATTTTTGTTATGCCAGCTTTAAAGAAATCAGATCTGCAGGTGGAATATGAGATAATTAAGATGACCGAAATGCCGGAAAAGAGGAACCATAAAATTTCAACTCCTATTGACAACTCAATTGATTTGTGTTACTACGAATAAGCCCTGGACTCATCAAAATGTTCCCTGAGCTTACTGATTTCACTTAATGCACGTTTGTGGTTTACACAGATTTGGGGTAGAGCCGTACAGTCTGCTTCTATGTCTTTCTGAGCGAGTTTACTTTTGTTTTCGGGCTTTTCCCATTCCTAGGGCAATACGCGTACAACCTTTGTGCGGTATTGCCTCAGACCGCCTGAAGTTTTCACACAGAACCCTGCTATTTTTGCAAAAATATATTGAAATATAGTATATTATGTGTTAAAATATAAGCACACCATTTATGTCAGGAGTTGAGATAATGAGCATCGACTGGAACTTTCCCGGCAACAATTTCGGCACGCTGAGCGGTATCGGAGAAGCCGGGATAGAGACTTTCAAAGGCTCGCCCTGCCGTTCCCTCGCAAGGGAGATATGCCAGAACTCGCTTGACGCAAGACTGGATCCCGGCAAGCCGGTCAGGGTCGAATTTTCTCTGTCATACATATCGCCCGGCGATATAAAGCAGTTCGATTCTCTCAGGGACGCTTTTAAATCCTGCCGCAGCTTCTGGAAGGAGCAGGGCAACAAGAAAACCGTGGATTTCTTCACCAGGGCGCTGAAACGTTCTGAATCTGATAAGATACCCATGCTTCGCATAAGCGACTTCAACACCACCGGACTTACCGGTTCGGACAAGGAATATAACTCCCCGTGGCAGAATCTTGTAAAGGCTTCCGGAGTTTCGTCGAAGGGCGGCTCGTCCGGCGGCAGCTTCGGCATCGGGAAATCTGCTCCGTTCGCCTGCTCGGACTTCCGCACCGTTTTCTACTCAACGCTGGACAACAAAGGGCTGAAAGCGTTCCAGGGAGTTGCACGGCTGGTTTCGTTCCGGCAAAAGAATATTTTCGGTCTGGACTCGGACAGCATGACCACCGGCATGGGGTTCTACGGCGAAACCAGAAAAAATGCAGCCATACCGGAGTGCATATCCCTCGATCGTAAATTCCGCCGCCGGACAAGCGGCACAGATGTGTTCATCGCCGCGTTCTCCGAGGGGAAGAACTGGCAGGACGATATCATCAGGTCGGTGCTTTCGGAATTCCTGATATCCGTTTTCCAGAACGATCTGGTGGTAAGCGTGGGCGATACCGAGATATCTTCTGAGACCCTCCCGGCGCTCGTGGAAAAATACCGCGAGGTCATCCCGGAAGTATTCAACTATTATCAGGCGATGACATCCGACAAGGCTGTAGTAATAAGCGAGCGCTTTCAGGATCTGGGCACGATAGAGCTGCATCTTCTTATTCAGAAGGACCTGCACCGCAAGATACTCATGAGCCGCAGCAGCGGAATGAAGATATTCGACCAGAATCGTATTTCTGGCACTATATTCTTCGCAGGAGTATGTATCCTTAAAGACGAAAAGATAAACGCGTATTTCAGGGAGATGGAGAATCCCCAGCATGACGCATGGGAGCCAGAGCGCCACAGCGAACCCTCCGCCGCGAAGAAAAATAAACAGGCTCTGTCCAGGCGGCTGAAGGAGATAGTGCAGCAGTACGGAATGCAGACCACTCTCGAGGAGGTTGACGCAGAGGGAATGGGAGAATTCCTGCCGGACGACGAGGGCGTATCCGACGGCGGCGATAAAACCGAGACCATAAGCAGCGTCACCAAAGATTTTGACGTTGCCATATCGGATATCCAGACAGGACAGAAAGGCTCGGAAAACTATGCGGATTCCGATGGTTCCCCCGCTGACGACGGAAAAGGCATTGCCGAAGGTGAAAGCAGCGGCGGCGCCGGTCAATTTTGTTTAATGCACGTTTGTGGTTTACACAGATTTTGGGGTAGAGCCCACTTTCCGAACCTAAAAATCCGGGAAGCCGCTCGCAGAAGTATTATACCGTTTAATTTTCGTCGCCCCGGCATATTAGAAAGAAAAAAGAACCAATTTCTGATGTTAATACAAAGTGTGACCCGGTGCCTTATCAAGCACCGGGTCAATTACTATCAAAACTCCTTCTTGTTCAGTTTCTTCCGTGATATCCTGTTCTCCACATCAAGCGCACCATCGTAAGCGTCATTAAGCACAGAAAGGGACTGCTCATCTGCACTTGCCTTGAGTACCGGCATATAGTTTAAATACACCGACACAAACTCCGGATACACCTCAATTCTGCGAACATACAGCCTGATGAGTTGTTTAAGGTGAGGTATCTCCCCGGAAAGCAGAAGTTCCCTTCCTTTGTTGAACGCTTCCACCATTTCAGATCGGTCAACATCGACAGTAACTCTGTGCTTCTCCAGTTCACGCCGCTCGGTTTTAAGCGCCGCCAGTTCCTTTTCCTTCTCTGAAAGCGCCTCTGCCAGAGCCGCTGAAGCCGTACTCGCTATAACAGCGACAAGGTTGTCAATCTCTTTCTTTAACTTCTTAATTGACTTATCAAGACTCTTTATCTCGTCCGAGAAATCGTCATCATTCTCCTGAACCGCCTTGTTGTATTCGGAGATCACACCGGAAATGCGCTTCTCATCAAACAGAACGTCAGCCAGAAGCTTAAACACATATCTTTCAAGATAGTCCCTGTTTATAGCCTTGTTTCCACAAGAGTGCATTCCCTTTTCAGAACGGCAATTGCAGCGGTAAGTAACATACAGCCGCTTGCTTCTTCCACTCCATTGACGGTTGCCACAGTAGGTCTTTCCACATAATCCGCAGAATACCTTTCCGGTCAGCAGATAAGGCTCCACCGCTGTATTCTTAGGCGATGGCTCACGCTTCCTCTCGTCCATAATTTTCTGAACAGCGTCAAAGACCTCGCGGCTGATTATCTGAGGAACACCCCCTTCAACACGGATCATGTCGCTGCGGTTCCCGTGATTGTTTCGCTTGCCGTTGGGATTCGCCGGAGTGCTTCTGCGGAATGTGTACACTCCGGCGTACTTTTCGTTACGAAGTATCTCATACAGAGAATTCTTGCCGAACTCCATTCCACACCGCGTATGCTACCCTCGCTGGTTCAGTTCTTCTGAAATATCAGCATAGCTCTTTCCGTTCAACACAGAATTGAAGATATACTGAATCACCTTTGCTTCGTTCTCGTTGATCTCATATTTCAAGTCGGCAGTAACTTGGTATCCCAAAGGCGGCTGACCTCCGGTATGCTTGCAGGCGAGAGCATTCTCCATCTGCCCCTTTTTGACCTCTCTGGAAAGATTCGCTGAGTAGTACTCGCTCATTGATTCCAGAAGTCCCTCCATGATAATGCTTTCCGGTTCACTGCCGAAATGCTCCAGCACTGAAACAAGCTGCACACCGTTAGTTTTCAGTGTACGCTTGTAGAATGCGCTGTCGTACCTGCTCCGTGCAAATCGGTCTAGCTTATGCACTATGACCGCCTCGAAATCCCCAGAAGCAGAATCGGCTATCATTCGCTGAAAATCTTCTCGGCGGTCGTTTGTTCCTGTCTTTGCTCGATCAATATATTCTGCCACTATTTCAAAGCCATTATCCTGTGCAAATTTGTGTATTGCACTCAGTTGAGCGTCAATGCTCTCGTCGCGCTGATTGTCGCTTGAAAACCTAGCATATGCTGCTGCCCGAATCATACTGCTTCCTCCCCATGGATATCCTTGGTCATTATCTCTTCAAGAATGGAAGCTATAAATCTTTCCGGCGGAATGTCTGTTTCGTCCGCCTCTTCGGTATATGAAATACACTCTGGTGAAAAGTCCTGATCATCTCTCGGGATTGAGTATGCAGACAGAATTCTTGTTGCTTTCATTTGGTAACACCTCCTAATCTTTTATGTGATTGTGTATCACTAAATAATAATATATAAACGAAAACACCTTATTTGAATTATCCCAAGTTAATAATCTGATATAAAATATTGACAGTTACATTAACTAATGTTATAATAGAAGAAGCACAGCGCAAGGTCGGTTGCGCTGTGCAGCATAATGATGAGTTTTAGTCCTTTAATCCATACCAGTTTGTGTCGGACAAACTATCGCCAGAAAACTTCCTGATTGTCTTTTTCTGCTTTCGGTTTACATCTCCAAGTAACTCTCTTTCACCAATATAGTTTAAGAGGTCAATAAAGCACTTGAGATTACAGTTGATGAGCATCGACAAATAAGTCAGTGCTTTTTTTCGATAATTCTTGCGCTGTGTTTTGTCAGGAAGTTCTGGTGAAAGGCTAAATACCAGAGCAGTCAGAGCGCAGAACTCGTATCTCGGAGCATTTTCATCAAGTTTTTTAAATCGTTTTCGCTTGGTGGAAACTCTGCCGAACTGCTGAGTACTCGACAGCAGCATAGCTTTGCCTTAGCAATCTCAGAGTAATTGGATTTTCTATCCTGCACGACACTTAGAAAAGCCATAGCTCTGTCATAGCTCATATATTTCTGCTTTCCAAAAACGCCCAGATGATAATCTGCCAGGATCATATAATATTCATCAGAGTATCTATCTGCTCCTTCAAGTGGGTACTTGGCAAGCGCAAGCTTACGCAGTAGCCGTTTAACCTTCTTCCCGAGTTCACTATCGGTTTGGTACAGAGATGATGAATACTTTATTAGCTCCTTAAGAGCACCGGCTTCTCCAAGGATACAGCAACTGCAGTATCCAAGAAGCTTGTCGTTTATTGGAATATTCATGGTTTGCAGTTTCCAATACTCTTCAGCACCGAAAATGCCATATGTTTTAAGACATTCTTTTGCCTGCGGAATATAGTCGCAAATCGATAGATTATATTCCTTTGTTGCCTGTTTCTGATAAACATACTGTTCAAAGCCGTTTATCCTTCCGGGACGAAGCTTACTTGTTATCATTGAAATCCTCCTTGTCGGTCACATACTGCTCCTCGGTTAAGGGACAATCGGTTTCATTATTGATTGCGGAGATAAAATTATTTATATTTTCTTTGCTGAATCTATATACAATCAGCTTTCGGTTTTCTCCAAACAGGCGATATTTTAAGCCGCGTCCGATTTCAGGAACAAGTATTCCAAGTGTTCGTAGCTGTTTAAGCAGCCTGGACTTGTTTTGAGACAGACCAAGATCTGATAGAATCCTGTTTAATGACATTTCGGTGATAAAGAAATAGTCTTCATCGTGAAATCCATAGCTGCCGGGCTTAAGTTCTTCAGCAAGCTTTCGTGCCTGAAACTTGCCGATACACTCAACGATCTTACAGGAAAACATATACTCAGGCATTGTAACTTTCATTTCAATTGCTTCCTCCTTTAGTTCTTTCACAACATAGTTAAAGAGATTGTCATTGCTATGATCTTCACCCATCGGGATACTATTTTTATGATATTCGATGAAAAAGTGATTTGCGGCGAGTATCCACGCATAGTCTTCAAGATGTCTGTCACTGCATCCCTTGGTATCCGGATTGATGTGAAGTTTCTGACGGTTCTCGATAAAGCTTTTGTATATTGATGTGGCAACCTTGTCCGGATTTTGCTCTATGATGTAGCTGATAATGTCGTTGATTGCTCTAGAATAGGTCATACGGACGTTTTTATCAAAAAACTGCTTCGTAATGTCAAAATTGACTTCATCCTTTTCAATCTCTACTACCAGCATACGATCTACGCTTGATCTTGGCAAAGTGTCAGGGACCACTTCCATTGTCATGAATACGAGGCTCTCGACACTTGATTTCCCGTTTGCCGTGACCCTTGACGAGCCTGAGTTGCCCGCCGCTCGCAATACAGAATTTACGGTTTCACAGATAATCGAATCGTCTCCGCTGACTAGATCATCAAGCCATAGAGGATGATCTTTTATGACCTCAGCGAGTTTATAAAAGGCTGCTTTCGTAAACCCCATGCTCATATCGAGTCTGGATAATTTACTGTAGAACGAGAACAGGGCTTTCATGACTGTTGTTTTACCAGTTCCTGATGCTCCCACCAGAACAATAGTGAAATTTGGAACAATTGACAAATAATTTCGGCGAAACAGCGATGTCATTATGGTCAAAAGCGTTGTTAAGAACATGATCTTTATCTGGAAAGATGATGTGCACTTAAACAAAGTAGTTATTTGATTAATGCCATCTTCTTTCTCGGTATCGTTCTTGGATACTGCATTACATACAAAACTTATGCCTGTTAGGCATTCATGAGGAATTGTATCTTCTGGGTGATTGCCAATTATCACATTTCCGGCTATATAATAGTCGTTGCTGCCCCATCCGGCACAGGTACAAAGCATCTGTGTTGTAGCATTTGCAACAAGGATGTCAATCACCGATTTGAGTACCTTGTATACATAACACTGGTATTTAGGTCCAAGCATTTCAATTATCCATTTAGGATTTGAAAGCTTTGATGCGCAAATCTTTGCAGTTTTCTGCCCATTAGTCCCAGTATTGACAACTGTCATGCTGATCTCATACTTGGTTTTGTCACTTGATATTGTGTTATGCTGTTCTATGCCAGTGATAAGGAAATTGCTCACGGGTTCCTGATATATACCATGCTTGGTATAGTGAGATTGAGTCACACCTTCAGGCGTGATTTTTATCCCATCTTGCTCAAGTTTCATCATACCTGATTTTCCGAGCAGAGATATCATCGCTTCCGCCGCTTCCTCAGAATGAGAAAGAATGATCGTATTATTATCCATATTTTTTTCCTCCTGTTGTAATAGTAAAATGTAATCGCCGTAAATGTTCTTCTTTCCGGCTCGACTTCATTTTACTACATATATTGTACCAAGTCAATACACTGTGCACCACAGGTTGTATTCCGCTTTAAGGCTGTTTTGGGCAGGAATAAATTGTATGTTTATAAGAGCGTGGTATTACCACCGTCCAAAACTAGCAGGAAGAATATGTAATCGCGATTAATCATGATAAAATAATTTTTCAGATTTGTATAAATGAACAAATTGGAATACATTTCTTTGACTATAAATACCAAAAATTTTAGGAGAAAATATGAAAGAGAAAGAATTTATTAGTTTACTATCGCTTGCTTTTGGGTGTTCTGAGAAGAATCACCGTCTTCCAAAAGCATGGAATAAAATAATTGGGGAAAACTTTATTCTCGCAATGGAGAATACAGAGGATAACAGCCCTGTATTTACAAAATCAAGAATTAGTAAACTTAAACAAATGATCTCAATTGCATTGGAAATATATACAGAAGGTGACTCACGACCAATTGGTCGTAATAGTCCTTATATTAGAAACGCTTTTGTTGCGCTATATAGAATGCTTTCTTCTTTTGACAGACTGGATGCAGCTTGTTGTTTGCTACGTGCAATAATCTATTTGTCATGCAATGATTTAAGAGGAGATACCCCGGACAAGATAGAAACCATTAAAGATACCGTTGTAATTAGCGAGCTGTTCTTGTGGGCAATCACTAGGGGATATAGAGATTCTGTAAGTCCGAGGTATCTCGATACAATATGCACATTAGTTTATCAATATTTTTATCTGTTATTAACCCGAATTTTGCCTCGAATTGAATCAGGAACGGTAGAAGAATACCTTTCAGACTCGGATTCGTGCAAACTGTTATTTGCTAATCTTATTCGTATACATCTAGCTGATTTCGAACAAATGAAGAGCGAAATGTTCTTGAAAGATAATATTATAGATAAAAATGCCATATACATTATTTCTAAGCTAAAAGATATAACTTTTAACAAGGCACCAAAATGTTCATTAAGGGATGAACTCGACAAAATAGTGCCGAAAGAAAGACGCATTATAATGTTAGAATCATTTATATCGGATAACAAAGGTACAAAAAAAACCGGACAGTGGGATGCAGGACCTTCTGTTATTATCGACATAATTGAAAACGTTTTACAAGATTTATGGTGCGATTCGCTAGTTTGTGACCAGGACTATTATTATGATTTACATTATTATGGTGCCAATACAATAATTACGGATGGCGCATCTATGATGTATCGCACAACGATAATCTATCTGCTTATGCACAGATTTTTAGTTATTAAATGGATCGGCGGTGACATTACAGATGAAACAATAGATATGTGCGTCGTCATTGAAAATAATTGTTATTCAGAATTAGTATACGATAAGGGAAGAATAGAAACTCAGTTCGATCAGATGAAGTATTTCTTGATTAACTTCAAAAAATGACAACCAATGAACAGCGTTTTAATGATATTCAAAGATTCGTTTCAGAAGAGCAACTACTTTTCGTATTCGCTTGCGGACTATGTTCCTTTTCCAGAAATTCCAAGAGCAAAACAGAGCCCAACGTCAACTTAATATACGACAAATATGTTAAGTCAATTTATGTCGAACCATTGCTGGATAGATTTAATAAAAGTAACGATGAGGCTTGATGTTGTCAATCTTGTCAATTTTTTATTCAGCAATTCGAGCAAAATCTCATGATTAGCATATCGATTTTACACAAATGAAAACTTGACAAAATTGACATATCACAAGTAATTGTATAGGCTAACAATGGTTGAGCTATTCATAGATTTACTAAGCACAACAGGATTTAGATTGATTTTTTCAAACTCCCCCATCATCATATTGAAATACTCATGTTTCATCTTAGGATAAGCAATGAAAAGCTCCTTCTTCGCCAGCCGTATACCGCAACACTTTTTCGTGAGACGAAGCATTTCGGTCATGCGCTCCCGGAGCTTTTTATCAGCAACGGATTTTGTGATAATCTTTTGTGCTTTCTTCATTGTATAATAGTCGCCATCAGGGACAAGTTGACGGACGATCGTAAGTATTTCCTCACGGCTGCGGCACATACAGTATTCGATTCGTTCTTTATTGTCACTGCACCCCGGAGTGTGTTCCAGAACAGTCTTTCGTCGGGAAAGTCGCAGTTCTATCCGCAGTATTCCGGCAGCTTGTTCAGAGCATTCGTATTTGCGCTGTTCAAGCTGCTTCTGTTTGTCATAGAAGCTGATTTCGGTTCCGGCAGTGTGGTTCCTGGCTGTGAAGCCTTTGCGAGAATCAAAATCCGGATTCTCCAGCCCGATTATCTTATAGCCTTTTTTCATATTACTTCGATATAACTGCATAATGTACGCACTGACATTCTCGCTGCTGCCTACATCAACGTTTATACAGTAATCAACACGGGAAAGCTCCAGATGATTTATTGAGTATTCATCGCCCAATTCAGCGGTCAGCATTTCATCTGCCGTACTTATTGACTTTTGTAGATACACAGGGTCAATGAGGGATAGTTTATCATCATTTCCAAGAAGGTCGTTCAGGCTGATAATAACTATGAAATAGCCACCTATCTTAGTTCTTCTCATGATAATTCGTATTCCCCTTCCTTTGAACATTTCTGCATACCACTCGTTGTTCGATTGGAATATTGGGAATCTACCTTTGGACATAGAATATAATCTCTTTAACATTTTATCAAATTCAATGTGCGTTTTGAACTCTTTCCTTAATCCAACCGTATGTATGGAATAATTCATAATCTGTCCTCCGTTCGAATAATAGT
>HF989502.1:628-2320 GCA_000432175.1 Eubacterium sp. CAG:786 | reverse complement strand
AGAAACATTCCTGGTAGAGATAAACAACCGCCTGTCCGAGATGATGGGCTGATTTCCCGTACCGGGCTGACATCATGGGGATAAGTCAGGGGGGATAACTCACAATGCAGAAGAGCAACATTTCCAACTCAGTCATTCGCAGGCTGCCGAGATATTACCGTTTTCTCGGGGAGCTTCTCAAGCAGGATATCCAGAAGATATCTTCGAGGGAGCTTTCTGAGAAGATGCGTCTGACCGCTTCGCAGATACGTCAGGATCTGAACTGCTTCGGCGGCTTCGGGCAGCAGGGCTACGGCTACAATGTCGCGGAACTGCGCCGCGAGATAGGCCATATTCTGGGGCTTGACAAGCACGACAAGATGATACTCATCGGCGCCGGAAACCTCGGGCGTGCGATAACCGTACATATAGATTTCGCAAAATACGGCTATGAGCTTGCGGGAATATTCGACAGCAACATTTCGCTTGAGAACATCGAAATTTCCGGCATAAAGATAATGCACACCAACCATCTTGCGGATTTCTGCGCGGAAAACTGCCCGACTATGGCAGTGCTGTGCATTCCGAAAAGCGGCGCGCAGGAAATGGTGGAAACGCTGATAGGTCTTGGTATAAAGGCATTCTGGAACTTCTCGCATTATGATATCCATTACGACCACCCCGAGGTGGCGGTTGAGAACGTACACCTGACCGACAGCCTTATGACGCTTTCCTATGCGGCAAGAAACCAGCACGAGCATTCTGTGGAGGGCGAAACTGACGCTACCCACGACAATCCGGAAGAATAACAACACACCGCACCTTGACCGGGTGCGGTCTCAGTCTGTCGAAAAAGTCTTACGACTTTTCCGACAGGAAACAATCCCCTGGCTTGGCAAAGCCAAGCCTTACGTTTTTTGCCTCGGCAGAGCTGAGGCAAAAAACTGATTTTAAAAGCCCGCTTCGCGGGCAAAATCGATTTTTTTCGACAAGCTGACACCGCACCTTGACCGGGTGCGGTCTTGTGTATCGGAGGAAAAATGACGATAAAGGAAGTAAGCGAACGTTACGGGATCTCCCAGGACACGCTGCGCTATTACGAAAAAGCGGGACTGATCCCCGAGGTAACGCGCACTGCCGGCGGCATACGCGATTACCAGCCCGACGACCTCGGCTGGCTTGAACTTGCGCTCTGCATGAGGAGCGCGGGGCTCCCCGTGAACGGCATCGTGGAATACCGCAGGCTGTTCCAGCAGGGCGAGAGCACCATTCCGCAGCGGCTGAAGCTGCTCACAGACCAGCGCGAGGAACTCCTCGGAATGAAACAGCAGATAGAACAGACCCTGGAACGCCTGAACTACAAGATAAGCGTGTACGAGCGCGCTGTCAAGACCGGGATACTTTCCTGGGACGAGCAGGAGAAATGCAGCGGCGATGATAATTCGTAGGTTCACTGCAAGGCTGCCGCAGGGCGCCGTTGACATCGGGTGCATTCAGGACCAGGGCGCCCGCGAATACCAGGAGGACACCGCTGGCTTTTCGGAAGTCCGCGACGACGGCACAGCTGAACGCTTCGCGGCAGTTGTGGCTGACGGAATGGGCGGCATGGCATCGGGTGGGTTCGTGAGCGACTACACCGTTAAAAACCTGCTTGCCGCGGATATCGGTTCCCCGGAGGAGCTTTGCGCGGCAGTCCGCAGGATAAGCGGCGGG
>HF989502.1:0-560 GCA_000432175.1 Eubacterium sp. CAG:786 | reverse complement strand
TACCTGCTTGCGGGTGGGGTGTATTTCTGTTCCGTCGGGGACAGCAGGGTGTATCTGCTGCATGACGGAATTCTCACCCGGCTGACCGACGACCAGGATTACATGTCCGTCCTGCTGGAAAGAGTTCTTGACGGAAGAACCAGCTTTCCCCGGGCAGAAACTGACCCGGAGCGCGATTCGCTGTCGCAGTTCGTCGGCAGCGGTACCCTGCTCACCCCGGAAATGAACCGCATTCCGCTGGCAGTGACCCCGGGGGACAGGCTGCTGATATGCAGCGACGGAGTTTACAACGCGCTTTCAGAGGACGAGCTGCGGCAGTCGCTGGCGCTGTCTGCGGGGGGCGCGGCCGAGGATATCATGGGGCGCATTCTGGCGCGGGGTTACGCTAATCAGGATAACTTCACTGCGGTGGTGCTGCAGTTCCTGCCCGGCTGGGGAGAAACTCCCGCGCCGGCTCAGCCGGAGGAGAATGAAGCCCCCGGCATAGATTGCGCATTCCACACCAGCGAGGGCGGCTGCAATGAAAACCAGGACGACCTGTTCGCGGGCGGTGGCATATA
>HF989501.1:5884-9122 GCA_000432175.1 Eubacterium sp. CAG:786 | reverse complement strand
ATACACGCACAATCTTTGTGCGGTATTGCCATAGAAATATCCGCTTGACTTCTTTTATATTTTGTGGTATTATTTATATGGGGGTACGCTGTGTTCCTTTTATTTGACGTTGCAGTTAGCTGCATCTAACTTAGTTTACAGGAGCTGCTTATGAAAAAAATATTTTTCAGCATAGAAAAGGACGGATTCTACGGAACATATTATGAAAACCCGCATGGTTCGGACTGCACGGTGCTTGGATTGTTCGGAGATGACCCCAACGACTATATGGCGAAGTGCGGAGTAAAGTGGCTGCATAAGAACGGCGTGAACGCGCTCTGCATGTCCCCAGGGAAAAAGAACTACAGCCACGTTAACATGCCGCTGGAGCGTTACGCGGCTGCCATTGCGTGGCTTAAAGCCCACGGAACAAGAAAGATAGGCGTTATGGGAATGAGCACGGCGGGAATGGATTCCCTCGCTGCGGCGTCGTATTTTCCTGATATAACACTGACTTTCGGGCTTACGGCAAGCGACTTCATATGGCAGGGATTCGAGCAGGGAAAAAAGGACGGCTGCGGCGAATGGCCTGTCCCGGGCGCTTCAACGCTTTCCTGGAAAGGTGAGCCTCTGCCGTACATGCCGTTTGTATATCAGCACCCGGAATATTGGAATAAGGTACAGGAAGAAACGAAAGGCTCTGGCGATTTCATGCGCACGACATGCTTGTTTATTGATTCCGAAAAGGCAAGGGAGCATTCCGAAGATGAAATGATAAAAGTAGAGAATATCCACGGTAAGCTGTTCCTCATCGGCGCCGATGATGATTCCTTCTGGGAGGCGGGGAAGTACGTCCGCAGGATGGACGAGCGGCTAAAAACGCGTCCGCACAATTGTGAGTACGAAGCGCTTGCCTATGAGCACGGAACGCACTTCGTGCTGCCGGAATCGCTGCTGCGCGCGGCGCTTCCGGTGGGACTGAAATTCGTGCTGCGGTTCATTTTCAGGGCGGCGAAGGACTACCCAGACGAATGCGAGCAGACCCGAAAGGACATAGACCGACGGCTTTCCGCTGCGCTCAGGGAGTGGACGGCGGATATTGAATAAAGGCAGGAAGGAACAACATGGAGATAAAAAATGGGGGAAACCGAAAGAGATAAAAGCAAATGACAGAACCTATTGATAAAAAGACTTTCAACAGGCAGCTTGCAAGGCTGGCTGTGCCTATCGCGATACAAAGCCTTATGCTGGCTTTAGTCGCCGCATGCGACGTCCTCATAATTCTCGACTATGATTTTTGGATTGACTTTTCCTGCAAAACATCTCCAGCCGATAATCGCGACAAACTACGGCGCCGGGGAATGGGCAAGGAATCGCGGGATAAGGAGAATGTCCTACCTCACGATAATCGTTATGGGACTGATTCTTTTGATGAGCGGCATACTGTGCCCGCTGGGAATATGCGGAGTTTTCATGGAGGTCGGCGTGGACGTTGATCAGCTTGCACAATGCGCGATACGCACCTGTTTTACGGCGTTCCTGCCGATGGTCAAGACGGTGGTGCTGGTAGTAAGCATTCTGTTTTTGACGGTGATAGACCCGAAAAGGTTGCGGACTAGCAATTAATGCTATTGTCTGATTTGCATAAAACGAGGGGAGAAAATCTGTTGGTATCGACAAATTTTCTCCCCTCCGGTTGACAAATGAGTTAGTTAGTGCTAATATAGTCCTGTGACCGAAAATTGAAAAACAGTCACAGAAAGAGGAAACGATGTGCCGACCGCATTTACCGATGAAGAATTGGAGCATATCCGCAGCGCGCTGATACAAGCCGGGATACGTCTCAGCAAAGAACTTGGATTGCAGAAAATGTCAGTTGAAAAGCTGACCGCCGCCGTTGGGATAGCCAAGGGAAGCTTCTACATGTTTTTCGGCTCGAAGGAGGATTTCATTCTTGAGGTAGCCGAGTACACGGGAGCACAGACGCAGAAAATGCTGCTTTCAAGGCTGAACGGGCGCAGGAAGATGTCCGCACACGAGTTCATGGAGTTCTTCAGCGAGTATCTTCATTCCGATTTTGACCTGATGAACGGACTGACCGTGGAGGACTTCTTCTGGCTGAAAAAGCACATAAAAAAGCAGGTGCTTTTCGACCCGGACGAGCAGATAAAAACTGCTGAACTGTGGCTGTCGCTGATAAATGACGTCAGACCCGGCGCTGACGCGGGCACGTTCGTGAATCTGATAAAATCCATCTATGCGATAAGGGAGCACAGCGACACAATGGTGAAAGCTTCGATGGAAAGCAGCGTTCAGGTGCTGCTGCGGACGATAGAGGTCTTCGTCAGCGGAAAGGGCAGTATAGTATGAGAACATTTACCGAAGAGTACAACGAGTTTTTAACGACACATAAATTCACTTCAGTGAACGCCGGCGGGCTTGAATTTGAGGTGATAGACTCCGGCAGCGGCGGACGTGCTGTCGTGTTCCTTAACGGCGTGGACATGTATCAGTTCTGGATAAAGTACGTCTGCACACTGGAAAAGAATTATCGCGTGGTGATGATGAAATATCCGCTGAAAGTCTGGAAGAACACCGAAATGGCAGCCGCACTCAAAGCGCTTTTCACAAAGCTTGGTATAGATTCACCGATACTTGTCGGCATCAGCGACGGAGGAGTCCTCGCGCAGCTTTACGCAAAGCTGTACATGGTCGGCGGACTGATAATGGTGTCCACGCTGACCGTTGATTCCACCTATGTTGAATCAGTGAAAAAGGAAAAACTCTACATGCCGCTAATTAAGGTTTACATAAAAAATACGAAATTCGATAAGCTGAGGGTAAGGCTTGTCGAATCGGTCAAGAAGCACTTCCGGAACGAAACTGATGAGGAGAAGAACTATGCGGTCTCGTTCCTGGAATGCGTCGGCTCGGACGAAAGCTACCGATACATGTTCCTGCGCGCCATTCAGGCGACCAACTACATAACCAGGCTGGAGAGATTCAAGAAGAGCGATTTCGGCTACATTGCGGGAAAGGTGCTTGTTCTTATCCCGGAAAACGACATGTTCGACAAGGCGGACTCGCAGAAGCTTGTGGATATTTTCACCGACCCGGTCGTAAAGCAGACCTACGGCGGACATATGGGGCTTGTCATGCGCCCCGACCTGTACCTGCCGGAGATAGAGCATTTTTTGAGTGAAAGGTTCTGAGAATGGAAAAGTACGACATCACAAAGCCGATGAAGATTCCTGTCGGA
>HF989501.1:0-5805 GCA_000432175.1 Eubacterium sp. CAG:786 | reverse complement strand
TGTCAACATGGACGGCTGCGACCTTGCAGTCGCAAAGGAGATAGGTCTGGCGATAAAGAGCGCGTCTGACTTTTACAGAGTGCTGAAAAGCAGAGCCGATTCCGAACTGGAACAGGGGCACATAAAGAACGCGGCGGCGCTGTACCGCATGTCCGAGTTCTACACTGACTGGGAGGACGAGAACGGGCTGAACGCATGGAAAAAGGCGCGGGAACTTTTCTTCCAGTACTACGCGGATTTTTTCAGCGGAGAACGTCCGATAGTAAAGCTTGTCAAAGTACCTTACGAGGGCTGTGAAATGCCGGTGCTGAAATTCAATGCCGAGTCGCCGAAGGGAACTATCGTAGTGCACGGCGGGTTTGACTCCAGCTACGAGGAGTTTTTCAGCGAGTGCGAGTACCTCCGCGAGCGCGGCTACGATGTTTACCTTTTCGAGGGGCCGGGGCAGGGAGAGTGTATCCGGCTGTACGGCGCTCCGCTGGTCATAGAGTGGGAAAAGCCGGTGATGGCAGTCACGGAATATTTCGACCTGCATGACGTTATACTCGTGGGGCAGTCATTGGGCGGATTCTTCGCGCCGAGAGCGTCCGCATTTGACGACAGGGTGACTAAGTGCGTCAGCATTGCGCAGTTCGGCGCGCTGAAAATGAACTTCTCAGACAACGCTTTTGTGAACGGGCTGACGATAGGTCTGCTGAATGTGGTACTTTACGGCTTCGGCTGGTTGATAAACATTCTTTACGCCGCGAAAAAGGGAAAGGGAATGCCGTTCTTCCGGACGTATTTCCACCGCATGGGGACAACGAACGTCTACCGGCTGGCGAAGATACTCTGGAGCATAGACCTCCGTCCGATTGCCGACAAGCTGACCAAGGACTACCTGATAATCGGCGGCAGCAGGGATTCAATGGCATGCCGCGCGGGTCTGGGCAGGCATCTGCTGATTCTGCGGAAAGCGCAGTCAGTCTCCTCCCGCGAGATAACGGAGTTCGAGCAGGGTGCAGACCACTGCTGCTGCGGAAATCAGACCGCGGCGATGGACGCAGTACTACTGTGGGCAGAAATGATAGAGCGCCGCGACAGGTCGTGTAATCAACAGAATAAAATGGGAAATAAACGATAAGGACTAACGAAAAAAACCGAAAAACGGCTCTATAAAGCCACGTGATTTAAAATTTACTCTCGTTTTATTTTGTAGTCCAAGGTACAGAATAACATTGTTTTCATTGAAAATAAACGACAACAAAGGAACTAATTCAAATAGCCTTTAAAGCCTGACCAAGAGCGGGTTTAAGGGCTATTTGTCTTTTTCTTAGGTTTTAAAAGTTGTCGTTTATACTAAAAACCAATTTCTGCAAGTTTAACATATATGCATTGCAAAATACAATTTATTTAGGGCAAAGCCGCACAAAGCCCACAAATTAGGAATTAAGCACGATTAGTAAACAAATCAGTTGCATGGCAGAAAATGGTATAATAAAAGTATGAATAAGCAGATAAGTTTATCGAGCCTGGAAGACGAACTGTCACAGGTACGGACGAAGAAAAGAGAATTTCCGGAGCAGATAGAGCGAATAGTTCCGTGGAACGAATGGGCAGCAATTTGTGAAAAAGGATTTCGCAACTCTCCGCTGACCTCAGAGCAGAAAATGAATAACCGCAGGAAATCCAGAATCAGATGCCGCATTGAACATATCTTTGGATTTATGACAGGGGCTATGCACGGCATAACAGTAAGAAGCATAGGCATTACACGTGTATGGATGAATATCGGAATCACCAATCTGGTATATAACTTTTGCAGGTACAGTTACTTAAAACGAACCTCTGCCTGATATGGGATAACTGCGCCCTTTTTCAAGTAAAAGGTAACAATCAAGGTAAAGTTTCTGTTTCAAAGTATCATTTGCAGGTCAATATTTGACCGATTATGCTAAGCACTCTATTGACCTGTATTTTTGTTGGTTTTTAGAGGTTACTTATATATTTTCTCTTTGTGGAATATTGTAGCTAGTAATAGTCCTAGTGTCGGCAAATAAAAAAGCGCCGTCCCCCGAACGGCGCTATAATATTACCGCGAACAAATCCTGTCCAGTTCGCCGAGGTTCATCAGATAGTGGTACTCCTTTTCGGACTTGTTGGTTATCAGCAGGTCCTGTGGGATTTTCTTCAGCATAGTCCGCAGAGTGTTCGGCGAAATATTGAGATACCCAGAAAGCTCCTGCGCGGTAATCCCGACATTTGAGAACAGCGCCGCCTGAACAAGGATAAAGTACAGGGACTTAACGCGCTCGGTTTCATCGCTGAGCATTTGTTCAAGCAGGGATTTGAAATGCTCTAGTTCGCTCACACGCTTTTCCAGCGCGGACAGAAGCTGCTTTATCGAGATGTCTATGATATTCAGGAACATCTCTGCGAACGGGGTAAGATCGCCTTTGTTGAGCGGGTGATTGCATATGTCGAACGCCTTGTAGTACTTGCTGATGTTCTCCTTTATCGTGTAGGAGATACGGTAGCCGATAAGATTGTCAAGCTCCTGCGAGAGAAGATAGCTGCTGATAAATCGGCTTGTTCTTCCGTTTCCGTCATAGAATGGGTGGATATACCCGAACAGGTAGTGGAACAGCGAGATACGCACGAGAATGTCAAGCTTTTCGTTTTTGAGCAGTTTCAGCGCGCTGTCCATTGCCTCGATTATTTTCTCCTCTGGGTTCAGCCCTTTGTGTATCTCCTTGTCCGTGGGGGAATACACGCTAACGCTGTCCTTGCGGAATATCTTTCCGTCGGGCACATTTTTGGGATCGTCCTGTTTGATCTCATCAAGAAAAATGTCATCATATATTTTTCTGACATCCTCGCATTTTTCCAACGGAATATTGTCTGTCGTCATCAGCGCTTTGTACTTGTTCACCAATCCATAAAAGCGCTGGCGCTTGTTTTTCTCCGACAGGTCGTTCAGTATGGCGCTAAGTTCCCTGCGCGTGCTGTGGACGCCCTCAATGTTGTTTGAGAGCACGATTTCGTCAATAAGACAGCGGTTCGCAAACTGGTTGATGGCTGCGAGCGGAAGGTCCTTGTGCAGGCTTCTGACGTGCTTGTCCGTGCGCTCTATAGAGATTATCGTATTGAGTATCTCGGGAGTCTGGCACATGAAAGCCTGCTCGCCGCTTATCTTAAAATCAAAATGAACGGCGTCCGGAGAGTTGAACCTTTTCAGGTATTCTTCCTCATACTTGGCTCTGTCCATATGGAACAGCTTCTTCAGCGGGTATGCCATAATATCACCTCTCGTTTGGTACGTTAATTCATATTATGCGGAACATCACCGCAATTTATTCGAAATTTGCGTTGATTATCAAATAAAGCTTACACTATCACATCAAAAAACGCTGTTTTTGGTAAGATTACAATTATTATATCACATACCACCGCAAAAGTCAAGCGTTTTGGTGCTGAACGTATCGTTGCCAATCTGCACATAATAAGATATAATATATTCAGATAAATCGCAAAATAAGGAGAATCCCATGCGAAAATTCGACTACTCATTTCTGAAAAGAATCAGTGTGCCTGCCGACATAATGAACTACGCAACCTCGATTTACGAGATGAAAGCAAAGGCGGAACTGCGACGTTCTGACTTCGCGGAGGTATTCTCGGCGATGGAATCTGTGGCGAAGATACAGTCGGTGAAAAGCTCCAACGCCATCGAGAGGATAATTACGACTGACAAGCGTATCCGCGATATTGTGAACAAATCCACCGCGCCGCAGGGACATAATGAGCTTGAAATCGCAGGCTACCGTGACGCGTTAGACCTTATCCACGGCAGTTATTCCGAGATCCCGTTCAGCGAAAAAAAGTATACTGGAGCTGCACAGAATACTACTCCAGCCTAGCGGCGACGACCTCGCGGGGAGGTACAAAACGGAGGACAATTTCATCATTGAAACTGACCGTGAGGGAGTTCGCAGCGTGAGATTCACGACTGTTCCTGCGAGTGAAACTGCCTTTGCGATGGAACAGCTTATACTCGCGTATCATGCCGCGTATTCGGAGGCGGAAATCAATCCGCTGATGCTTATCACGTGTGTAATTCTGGACCTCCTGTGTATTCACCCGTTCCGCAATGTAAACGGCAGAATGTCAAGGCTGCTGTCGCTGTTACTGATGTACAAAAGCGGATTCAACGCCGGTAAATATGTGTCGATAGAGGAACAGATAAACACCTAGGTGATTGCTTGCCTGATAATCTTTTGTGGGTTTACGAATGAATTATGGTAACCTCTAAAAACCGGGACACGAGCAGATTTTGTACATGACTTATATCAGATGCCAGGCGTTATACTAATTCCAAATACACATAATATGCACAACTGAAATGTGGTTCTGGAATTAGTACCAACCGCAGCGTTTTCCGCCGCAGGCGGATAATGCGTTTACTGGATGTATTTCAAGGTTTGACAACGACGCAGATGATGAATAAGGAGCGAAGCGACGTTTCTTGGTAAGTCATAGAAATCTGCCGTAAAGGAGGTTTTTAGAGGTTACCATATGCAGTTCTTCATCAAACCCCTTTCTATTCAGCAGACCTGTTAACGGGTCTGTTACCGACAGCATTTTAAGGGTTTTACGATGCTTTTCCGATAAAAGAATTGCAGCACGCCTTGCTAGGACGAAATGTGCATATGGCGAAAAAGATGCAAGCAAGATGCGTACCAAGCCGTCAGGCGTGATTTAATCAGTGATTCCCTGGAAAATCAAGAGTATAGTAAATTCTCCAAAGTTTATGAATCAGAATATATTGCAATTCTATCTCTGAAATGGTATAATAAACGAAGAGCGTTTATTATAGATCAAAAGTCCTCGCAAAATCATACCATAACCTTGCGGTTATGGTATAATGAATGTACACGCCGGGCGGACTGACGCACGGCTAACTAAAAAAGCGGAGGTAAATACTATGTCATTCCCGAACCCAGACGGTCAGAAGAAACTTGATGAAATGTACACAAAACTGAAGGAACACCTTTCTGACGAACGTATTGACCTGCTTCGCCGGTACTTTGAAGCGGCAAATAATTTCTATCAGATAATTACGTTAAAAAGGCTGTTTCGGATAATCAACAGCCAGAACAGCGAAACGTATACCGAGGGCGATTTTCTTGCTTATGCGGAGATAACCCGGCATGAGCGGCATTATTTTGAAATATACGGGCTTGATGAGATATTTGAGCGTCAGCCGGAAAGCACGCCGATAAACCGCCTGCTGATACATGAAAGCCTGCTGGAGTATAACGACTATGTTGAACTGTACTCGGAAAAGCAGGGCAGGGCATACTATGTCCCGGAAAAGGAAGTATTGCTAAAATACGAAGATGAGTTCTACTGCGAACAAACCCCACAGTTTCTGGCAATGCGTGAGTTCTGTACAAAAAATGCTAAAAAAAGTGATGATGAAGTGATTGAGGATCTGCTGTTTGCTATACTTTTTAATGTTAAGTGTGAGCATTCCTCTCCGTTTGACGCGCTGGAATTTATAAACAAGTTTTCTGTGCAGCTTGATGTGAACAAAAAGAAGTTTCCCGAGTTTATCAGGTTGTACTGCGAACTGCACAACAACACGCGAAACCCGTTCCTCAACGGTTTCACCCCGAACGAATGGCTTCAGAGAACCGGAGATGAGACAGACAGCCGTTATCTTGACCCTAAGGATTTCTAAGCGGAATTGTCCGAAAAAAGCAGCCTAAGAAGAAAGCAATCAAGTTCCGGACAACGGAAAGTTGTTTGTTATGGGTTGTACCG
>HF989500.1:59942-63313 GCA_000432175.1 Eubacterium sp. CAG:786 | reverse complement strand
CGCTTACGCCGGAAAGACCGGTAAAAGCTCCGAGGATATTTCGGCGGCGATGGCGGCGGAAACATGGTTCGATGGTACTTCCGCAGTGGAAGCGGGGTACTGCGACGAGCTTTTTTCTGCGGCGGAAAGCACCGCCGTGGAGAACAGGGACGGACATTTCTTCGTTAACGCAGTTGAAATGCCTGGCATCCCGGAAAAGGTATTAGAGCGGTTTCCCGCTTTAAGCACAATAAATAACACGATCAATGGAGCGGCGGGAGCTGCACCGGCGAAAAAAACGACAACGGCAAAGGACACAACTGAACCAACGGAGGAACAGGGAATGGCAGATATCAAGGATATTGCAGGGCTTAAGGCTGCTTATCCCGATCTGTGTAAGCAGATCGAGAATGACGCGGCCAGGGCTGAAAGAGAGCGTATCAAGGCTATCGAGGACGCGACTGTAGACGGGTTCGAGGACGTCGCTGAAAAGGCGAAGTACACCGACATTATTACCGCGCCGGAAATGGCTATGCGCGTGCTGAACGGCATGAAGAAACAGGGTGCGGATTACCTCAGGAACAGAGAACAGGACGTGCAGGACAGCGGCGCGGGCGCTGTACAGCAGCAGGCTGCGGAAAGCCCTGTCGACGACGATGAAAAGAAGTTCAAGAGCATGCTGGACGATGTATTTGGCAAGGAGGCTAAGTGATGGGCAGCAGATACACTCCCGGCACCGATTCAACCGGTGCAATCAACTTTTATGCGGGCAGCGAGTTCCCGCACATCAAGGAAAAGGCGGAAGCCGAGGCGGCTGTAAGGAAGTACGAACCGGTAACTGTTGCGGACGGCAAGATAAGCCCTGTTGCGGCTTCTTCCGCTGACAGCGGCGTCACTTACACTACCGGGGTGACCGGGCTTTACGGAATTGCGCTTGAGGATATCGGCGCGAACGAGATGGGCGCGGTGCTTCTTACCGGCGAGGTGCTGGCGGACGCGCTTGTCGTCGCGGAAAACGTCGATGTGGCGGCGCTTGTCGTTCCGTTCAGAAATATCGGCATTTTCCTCAAGTAAGAGGAAAGGAGGACAAAAATGGATCTTTATACACCTACCAGGATCGAGGAGGTATTCAGGCGTTCCCCGCGTGTGACTACGTTCCTCAAGAGCACTTTTTTTAAGGGCAGCAAGACTTTCGTCACCAAGAGCGTTGACTTCGATATCGTCGAAGGCTCAAGAAGCGTCGCACCGTTCGTAAATCCCAAGGCCGGTGGCCAGGTGATCCCGAACAAGGGATATTCCACAAAGAGTTACACCGCGCCGCTTGTTTCGCCGGAAAAGGTGACTGAGGCGGAGGAGATGCTCAACCGTATCGCAGGCGAACAGATCACTTCCGGCATGACTCCGGCTGAAAGGGCAATGAGAAAGCTTTCTGAGGATCTCGTCGAGATGGACGAGATGATCACCCGCCGCGAGGAAGTAATGTGCGCAGAGGCACTGTTCACCGGCAAGATCACCGTAAAGGGCAAGGCTATTGACGATGAGATCGACTTCGGTTTTAATAACACCGAAACTCTTTCAAAGAAGTGGTCTGCTGCGGGCTCCGACCCTATAGCAGATCTCCAGAAGTGGAAGAGAGCGATCTCAAAGGATGGCTATGTCAATGCGAATATCTGCATCATGAGCGTGGACGCAGCGAATGCGTTCATCAACAATGCGAACGTGCAGAAGCTGCTTGATATCAGAAACTACGAGATCGCGACCATCAAGCCCCGTGAGCTTTCGAACGGCGTAAGCTTCATCGGCAATATCCCGATGATGGGTCTTTCCATTTACACTTACGATGAATGGTATCTGGATGACTGGACCGACCCTGACGCCCCTGTTACAAAACCTTATGTACCGGACGGCACTGTTGGCCTGTTCAGCACGGCGGCACGCTTCGATATGCTTTACGGCGCTATCACCAATTTCAACGGAAAGACACAGGCTCCTCAGACCCACACAGGTAAGAGATACTCTGAATCTTTCCTTTCGACCGATAACCGCGTGCGCACCGTGCGCATATCTTCCAGACCTCTTGCGGTTCCTCACAACCTCAAGAGCTGGTACATAGCCAAGGTACTGTGATGATGGATTTCCGGGAGGCTGTGGGAAAGGATATCCGGGAGGTTTTCCACAATCTCAGGGAGTTCGCGGAAACTCACAGGGTGACTTATAACGGCGTGGAATATGAAGTCCCCGCCGTTATCACAAAATATATCCCGGAGGAATATGAGATAACCGGAGGAACTATGGACGGTTCCAGACGATACGGCGACGGGATATACTCGCTGAAAAAGACGGTGTATATCCCGTATGAGGAACTGGGAGTGCTTCCGGAGGTCAGAAACCGGATATTTATCGACGATGATGAATACGACATTCTTTCCTCGGAGCTTATCCAGGGAAAAGAGATCGTGCTTTCACTTGAGAGGTTCGACGAGTAATGGAAGTAACTGCTGAACAGCTCCAGCGCGTTAACGAACAGCTGCGGGGATTGCCTGGGAACAAGGTGTACGCCGCACTTTCAAACGCTGCGAACCGTGCCATGATGAGTGCCCGTGGGGTCGCCTGGAAATCGGTGCACAGCATGTACACCGTGAACCGCACGGCTTTTTATCAGGATACCAGGATACATACATTCCGCGCGAACAGTCAGTCGCTTTCGGCGGCTGTGACGTTTGGCGGATATCTCATTCCGCTTATCAGCTTCAATGTCAAGGGATATCGCGCACATGAAAAGGGGCGCGTCCGGCGGCTCAAAGCGGAGGTGCTGACAGGAATCCCGAAAGACCTCAGGCACGCTTACATAACCGACCTCGGGAAATATGGCGTGAATGTGTTCGAGCGATATTCCACCGAACGCAACAGCTCACAGACCCTTTACGGCCCGTCGGCAGCACACATGGTGGAAAACGGCGAGGTCATCAAGGAAATGGATGAGGCGGCAAAGACGACTTTTGACAAACGCCTTGACCACGAAATTGACAGAATTCTCAGGGGGTACGGAGGAAAATGACGGCTACAGATCTTATGGTGGCACTGAAGGCGATCGTGGAGGAATGCACCAGGGATATCGTCCTTCCTTGCCGGCCTGAAAAACCAGGTGGAGAAACAACATATCGTGCGGCTAAGGTTTATCTCATGGATTTGCCGAAAAAGACGGACGATCTGAACCTTATCCCATACATCATTCTGCAGGTGCTGACCGGGCAGGACGAGCAGAAGCCCGGGGACGACCCGCATAGTCAGGTCGGCGTCCGCTTTGCGATAGGTGTATTCTGCGACGACATGGGCGAGGGGAAACTCAATGTTCTGAACATCATCGAGCGCATACGTCACAGGCTTTTGCG
>HF989500.1:55078-59880 GCA_000432175.1 Eubacterium sp. CAG:786 | reverse complement strand
TGGATACGATAGACTGGGCAATCGACCCGCAAACCAACGGTCAGTACTTCTTTGGCGAAATACTGGCAAGTTTCGAATTACCACCGGTTCAGCCGGATTTCCCGGATTTTGAGAACATCGCGTACAAGAACACGAAATGGTTTGACAGAACGGAGGAACTTGAATGTCTAAGACCAGAAATTTCGGAGTGACCTCCGACATTGAACAGAAAGACGGCGTTTCCGTCGCGGCTGAAACCGCGGGGGTGGACGGCATGGCGGACACCGTGGGCGTTCCGGACAACCCGGACAACCCGGTTTGTCCGGAAAATCCGGGAGCGGCTGAAAAGGCTGAAACAGCTGAAACTGCCGTTCCCACGGTGCTGGTATACATCGGTCCGTCGGTTTTCCGCACCGAACTTATTTCCGGCCGCGCGTTTATCACGCACGGGAAAAAGCTTGATGAGATTATCCCGGACGAGCTGCACAAGTATCCGCTGGCGCGCATGATGTTCGTCACACCGGACGAGCTTTCAGCGGCGCGGGCAAGGATACATGACCCGGGCACTGCCCTGGGCAACGCTTACAAGACCCTTTCCGAAAATTAAGGAGGACAAGGACATATGGCATACTACCATGGCATTAAGACCAGCGAGCAGGCGACTGCGCTCGCGACCCCGGCGGAGGTTTCCGTCGGCATTACTTTCGCGGTCGGCACAGCGCCCGTATATCAGGGCGAGGGGGCTGTAAACAAGCTCGTTTTCGCCAACAACTATGCGGAGGCCGTGGCGGCGCTCGGCTACTCTGACAACTGGGAGGACTTCACGCTCTGCGAGGTCATGAAAACACATTTCGGACTTTATGGTGTATCGCCTGTAATATTCGTGAATGTCCTCGACCCCACCGAACACAAGGAATCTGTTGCGAGCGCCGAGGTAACTCTTGTAGATGGACGCGCGGAGCTTCCGGAAACGGCGATCAAGAGCACTGTAGTCGTCAAGGCTGCTTCTGCTGGCAATGCGCTTGTTGAGGGCACTGATTATTCGTGCTTCTACAACGACGGCAAGCTCATCGTTGAGGCGATAAAGGGCGGCGCGCTTTCCGGCTCGTCTGCCTATATCGCTTACGACAAGGTGAAGCCTTCCGACGTGGCTTCCGATGATGTTATCGGCGGCATCGACGTCAGCACCGGCGCTAAGAAAGGTCTGGAACTTGTGAACTCCGTATTCACAAAGTACGGCATTGTTCCGGAGTTCATCATTGCGCCCGGTTACTCCAGCGATAACGCTGTAGCAGCTGTCATGGCTGCAAAGGCTGACAGCATTTGCGGACTGTTCAAGGGGAAGGCAATAATCGACGCGGATTGCTCTACTGTGAAGAAGTATAGCGACGTTGCGGAATGGAAGTCCACGAAGAACATCAACAGCGTGAACGAGGTGCTCTGCTGGCCTATGGTGGCGCTTTCCGGAAAAAAGTATCATCTTTCCACTCATATCGCGGCGCTTGCTGCCAGCGTGGACAACGACAACGGCGGCATTCCGTCCGAATCTCCCTCAAACAAGACGCTGCAGGCTGACAGCACGGTGCTTTCAGACGGCACCGAAGTCCTGCTGGAGCTTGCAGACGCTAATGTGCTGAACAGCAAGGGCATAGTTACTGCGATGAATTTCGCGGGGCGCTTTGCACTGTGGGGCAATGAGACTGCATGCTATCCGAACAGCACCGATGTCAAGGACTATTTCCTGTGTATCAACCGCATGTTCGGCTATATTGCGCAGACCGTGACCCTGACATTCTGGAACAAGCTCGACAGCAAGATGACACGCCGCCTTATCGACTGCATAATCGACACGATGAACATCAGGCTGAACGGCTTAAAGACCGCTGAACATATCCTTGGTGGCCGTATCGAATTCAGCGAGGCTGAGAACCCGCTGACCGACCTTATGGCCGGAAAGATGAAGTTCCACATTTACGTTACGCCGCCTTCTCCTGCAAAGGAAATGGAATTCGTTCTGGAATACGACGCGGACTATGTTTCTGCGGCGCTTGGCGGTTAATGGAGGTACATGAATGGCACAGTTTTCAGAAATAAACATCGCGTTCCGCGTGTATGAAAACGCGGTGGACTACTACGGCATTGCTGACGTTGACCTGCCGGATATCACCCAGATCACCGAGGAGATGCAGGGCGCTGGCTTTGCGGGAAAATATGACGCGGTCATTATAGGTCACATTGAGGCTATGAAAGCGACCATCAATTTCCGCAATCCCACAAAGATCGCGTACAATCTGTTTACCCCGGTGGAACACCAGCTCGATCTCCGTGCGAACGTGCAGGAGCGCGACACTGTTTCCGGCGTAAGACAGGTGGCGGTAAAGCACATACTCAAGTGCACTCCTATCACGCTCAAGACCGGAAAGCTCGCGAACTTTTCGACCGGCGACACCAATGCGGAGTATGCGGTGCATTATTTTGCCACCTTCATCGACGGCAAAAAGACCCTTGAGGTCGATCCTGCCAACTACATATTCTTCGTAAACAGCGTGGACTACCTTGCGGAAATGCGCAAGAATCTGGGGCTCGCATAGTTCAGCGCCGGGAACGTCCGGCGTTGAACATCCGATTTTCCTTTTCGTCCCCGGAGTGGGGACGAAATCCCGGCTTACGCCGGGAATGGAAAATCTCGGGCGGTCGCTTATAACTTAGGCGGCTTTAAAAATCGGGTAATTTAACATCAGGAGGAATCACCATGAGCAACATAGAGCAGCAGTCAGATATGACAGAGGAGCAGGTGAGAGCGGAGGAATCCGCCCATGGCGCGGACGTATATGTCCACAAGTTCAGGAAGCCTTTCACCTGGGAGGGAAAAACCTATGAAGAACTTAAATTTGACTTTGGCGGGCTGACCGCCGCCGATATGGAAGATGTTGAGGACGAAATGGCCGCGGACAACCGCTATGCCATTATTCCGGAATACAGCACGGCTTATGTTATGCGCCTGGCTGCAAAGGCGGCTAAGGTACATATCAGCCTTTTGGAACATCTTCCGCTGTATGACGGGAACGTCATCAGGAGAAAAGCCCGCGCTTTTTTTATGAGCGGGGAATAAGCAATGACCCGGCGGGCTGGTGGCGGCGCGAAAGCATTTATCTTTCGCGATATACGAATACTCCTGCCGGATTTTTTTACAGCATGCCGCTTCGGCGGCTCGAAAAGTGGTTAAAGACTGTCCTTGATATAGCTAAGGAGGAAAAGAAGAAATGAGCAGCAGCACACGCCGTGAATACGAGATGTTCTTCAAAATCACCGGAGCTATGGGCGGTTCTTTTTCTGCCGCAATGCGGAATTCCTCCAGCGAGATGAAGGCGCTTCAGACTGCTACCAGCCGGCTGAACTCCCAAATGAGGGATATCAGCGGGTATCAGAAACAGCAGAAGGCTATCGAGCGGCAGAACGAGATCATTCGTAACAGCGAAACGCGTCTGGAGCGACTGAAAGCGCGGCAGCGGGAACTTGCCGACCAGATGGCGAATACGGCTAATCCCACGGAGCGGCTGCGAAACCAGATATCGCGTAACACTGAACAGATAAACCGCGCAGAGAATGCGCTTTCCGATCATAATCAGCGGCTTACAGAGATGCAGACGGCGCTTGAAGAGTCCCGACAGGCTTTGCAGGAAGCCGGGGTTGATACAGACAATCTTTCCGGTGATATGGAAAGGCTGCAGGGCCAGCTTGAAAGTATATCCAGGACGCGGAACTTCCTTTCGAACGTGTCGGAAGAGCTTGAAACTACCCGGGCTCAGTTTAAAAACGCCGCAAAGGAATTTGCGGAACTTGCCGGGGGAATTGGTGCCGGAATAGGCGCAGTTTACACCGGAACATCAAAGCCGGCGATGACCTATGAAAGCGCGTTTACTGGCGTCCGGAAGACTGTCGATGCGACGGAGGAACAGTTCGAGGCTATGCGGCAGGGCTTCTTAAGCATGTCGCAGAACGATGTTATTGCTTCTGCAAAAGAGATCGCAGCGGTGGGCGAGGCGGCAGGCCAGCTCGGTATTCAGACCGAACATATTCAGGACTTCTCAAAGGTCATGATCGACATGGGCGAATCGACGAACCTTTCCGCTGGTGACGCTGCATCGGATCTCGCAAAATTCGCAAATATCACGCAGATGGATCAGGGTAACTTCGACCGACTGGGGTCAACAGTCGTTGACCTGGGTAACAACTTCGCTACCACTGAAGCGGATATCGTCAGCATGGGTTTACGACTTGCTTCCACCGGTGAACTTACAGGTCTTTCGGAACCCCAGATAATGGCGGCAGCGACGGCGCTTTCATCGCTTGGTATCGAGGCGGAGGCCGGTGGTTCAGCGATGTCCAAAATACTTAAATCCTTACAGCTTGCGGTTGAAACCGGGGCTGGACTGGAAGATTTCGCGAGTGTTGCAAACCTTTCGCAGGACGCGTTCAAGGAGCTGTTCAAAAGCGACGCGCTTAAGGCACTCTCCGCTTTCACAAAGGGACTCAACGACACTGAACGCAACGGCAAGAGCGCTGTCGCTATTCTTAACGACATGGACATCAAAGAGGTCAGAATGTCCAACGCGGTGCTTTCGCTTGCCTCTTCTAACGATATCCTGACGGACGCTGCCGACCTCGCTACAAAGGCATGGGATGACAACACCGCGCTGGCGGAGGAAGCCGAAAAGAGATATGCGACCACCGAATCTCGCATCGACATGGCGAAAAATTCTATCGAGAATCTCGGAATAGTCATCGGCGATATGACCCTGCCGGCGATACGCGACTTGGCT
>HF989500.1:53088-55016 GCA_000432175.1 Eubacterium sp. CAG:786 | reverse complement strand
GAGATGGGTTTCTGAAAACCAGGACGGCATTAAGAGTGCCGCCGGGATCGCCGGAGAAGTCGCGAAATATGCGCTTATCCTCAAAGGTACGCAGGTAACGTATCTCGGGGTAAAGACCGGGGCGCTGGCAGCAGCTAAGGGCGGCGCAAAGGTAGTTGCGGCGATCCAGGCAGCGCAGGTCGCAGGCAAGGGTAAGGGACTTAAGACTTTCCTTTCAACCATGACCGGGCTTTCTGGCGCGGGGGCTGTTACTGCAGTCATAGGCGGTGTTGCAGCAGCTGTGGTAGCGCTTACAGCGGTATTTGCAATAAACATCAAGCAGTTCCAGCAGTATCGAAAGGAGATCACTGACGAGAAGCTGTTTGATAATGGTGGAAAGTCCCTTAAGAACTACACTGAATTGCTCAAAGAAAGCACTTCGGAGCACTATAAATACGCTCAGGAGGTCAACAGCGCTTCAGAGGAGCTTGACGGAATAGACTATGAACTGTCTAAAGCTACGGATTCACTGACGTTTTATAACCAGATACTCGACGAGAACGGAACGCTTACCGCCGATCAGGCTGACGCGATGTATGAACCGTTCAATGAATTCGCGGGAAAGCTTGAAGAGGATTTTCAAGCCCGCTATGACCTTGTTTTCGACGCTTTCAAAACGTCGGCGGTGGAGGCGGCTCAGCAGCTCGGAATAAGTATCGGCGAAATTGAAACAGTACTTGATGGTTTTAAAAACCGATTCACGACTTCTGCAAGCGATTCGCAAAAGACCATCACCGCGCTTCTTGACAAGCAGCGGAATGGTGAAGAGCTGACTGCGGAGGACTGGGATACATATCGCAAGGAAATACAATTCCAGACAGATATGGCGAATGCCGCGCCGGATAGTGCAAAGTCCGAATACGAGGCGATGAAGGAAGAGGTTTCTGACTGGGATTTTGGAACTGATCAGCAGAGCGGTATCGACAATCTGAACGAACTGTATCAGTATGCCAGTGACTATATTTCCGAGATGGACAAGGCGCAGACTAATCTCAATGCCGAATATGACGCACTGCGGGAACAGGCAAAAATAATGCATGACTCCGGAAAGAGCACCGATGAAGAATACAGCGCCGATGTAACGGCGCTGAACCAGGCGCAGCAGATAACATATGCGGCGTACAAGGAGCGGCGCGATAATTTTATTGATGAATTTAACACGACCTGGAGTACTTTTACCGATCAGATAGACAAGGAAGTCGTCAAGGGCATGGAAGAAGCGGGATTCAACTTCTTCGAAAGCTTCTGGAACAATTTCAAGGGAACCATGGCGACATACGGAGAGCAGTACGGCAACCTCTTCACTGGAAAAGGGACGACGTACAGCGATCAGCAGCTTATCAGCGGTTCGGTATCGTCAGCCAAGGCTGACGAATACAAGCTTGCGGCGTCCAAAAACACATACAGCGGACTTTATGACGCCGCCGGGCAGTATAGCCCGGGTGATTTCGGCGCCGGGGCGAAAGACCCTGGATACAGTTCTGATCTGGATTCGCTTAAAATATCAAAGATACCGGGGCACGCAAATGGTTCATCGTTCACGGAGGACGCTTTTATCGCGGGAGAGAATGGTCCGGAACTTATCGTCGGCGCGCCGGGACGGCGGGTATTCACAGCTGACGAAACATCGATGCTGCTTGGTGTGATGCCGCAGGCGCTTTCGCTCGCCGCTTATTCCCGCGCGCGGTCAATGCCTGTCAACATCACTGTCAACAGCTCGTTCAACGGCAGCAGTGCGGATTACTCCGCGTATAACGACGATCTTGCGGAAAAGATATACCGTATTTTCGCGGAAAAGGCTGACGATGAGCGGCGGAACGCGTATTATTGATCTTTTGGCGGCAAAATGGTCGGGTAATTACAATTGTCATTACTTTTCCCATATCCGG
>HF989500.1:39490-53065 GCA_000432175.1 Eubacterium sp. CAG:786 | reverse complement strand
ATCCGGGCGAAGGTCTGGATATGGGGCGATATCGGCGGGGCTTGTGCATGAACTGGTACCGCCGGAAATGCGCTTTAGCCGTGCGGAGTGGACGCCGTGCAGCTAAGGGTGCGGTGATCCTCCTGGCTGCGGTTCCCGGGTGTGCTCGGGGACTGCATGCGGGACGGTATATAAACACATAGTAAAAGATTTAAACTTGCTGTTTAAAAGGGGTGGTTCTGTGAGCAGCTACATCACTATCCAGGGAGATACATGGGATATCATCGCACTGAAAACAATGGGGTCGGACAAGCTCATGGGTCAGCTTATTGAGGCTAACATCGAATATGCGGATACCGTCGTTTTTGGAGCGGGGAAAAAGCTTGTTGTTCCCGACTACGTCGCGCCGGCTGACGAACAGCTACCTCCCTGGAAAAGAGGTCTGATATGAGCGCAGACTGGACGACCTCAATTAAGGAACGTGCGCGGCGGGTCTCCGTTGCTGTGAAAATAAACGGCGCGGATATCTCAGAGGACATGGGAAAATATCTGCTTTCGCTTTCCTATTCGGACGAGCAGGAGGGAAAGACGGACGACCTTTCCCTTACCATAGATGACCGGGAGGGCATATGGCTGCAAAGCTGGCTGAATTCTGCTGTTTCTACAAAGAGTTCCGGCAGCGGTTCGCGTTCCGGCGGTTCATCTTCTGAACTTTCGGTCGGTGATCCGGTCAAGGTGAAGAGCGGCGCCAAAGATTATAATGGCGGCGGGCTGCAGGCCTGGGTATATTCATATGACGGTTTTACCGTCCTGGAAATCGGCTCTATAAACCCCGACCGCATCGTCATCGGGATCAACGGAGTTATCACGGCGGCTGTTCATGCCGCAGACCTTGAAAAGAACGGATCAGGAAAGGCGGCCGGGGTAGGGAATACAACAGTCAGCTCTGCGAACGGGCTGCAGGGCGCGACGCTGGCGGTGTCAATAATCCAGAAAGACTGGGAGAGCGATGGGGAACGGCGCGTGCTTGACTGCGGGGAATTCACTATTGACACGATCAAAGCCTCCGGTCCGCCGACGAAAATAACCATCAAGGCGACGTCGCTGCCGGCAGGCTCCTCCGTCAGGGCGGTCAAGAAAAATAAAAGCTGGGAGAATATCCGGCTTTCTGCTATTGCGTCGCAAATCGCGGCGGCCGGAAATCTCAAAAGTTATTTTTCCGGGGACTATGACCCGATTTACAGCCGGAAAGAGCAGAGCGATGAAAGCGATATCTCTTTTCTTTCGCGGCTGTGTGTAAATGCGGGAATGTCGCTTAAAGTGACCGCCGGGGCGCTGGTGATATTCGACGAGGATGAATATGAAAAGAAGCCCGCGATACGGACTTTTTCGCCGAAAAAAGGAAATGTGCTTTCCTACAACTTTTCGGACGGCTCATCGGACAAGGCTTACAGCTCCTGTCATGTGAGCTGGACGGACACCAGCGGAAAGACGATAGAATATACTTACACGCCGCGAATCGACAACCCGGGTACCGGGGAAGTGCTTGAGATAAGCGAGCGTGTTGACAGCCGCGAGGAGGCTCGAAAGCTCGCTATGAAGCGGCTCAAGGCGAAGAACAAGGATCGTTTTTCAGCGTCGCTGAAAATCATCGGGGACGCGGGGCTTGCGGCGGGGGCTACAGTGAACGTCAGCGGCTGGGGCGCGTTCGATGGAAAGTACATGATAAAGACGGCAACACACTCCGCCGGCAGCGGCTACACTACGGAGCTTACGCTGCGGAAATGTCTGGGAGGTTATGATGGCTGATATCAGGGTCGGAAAGGTGTCCAGCGTGAACGTGTCGGCGCGGACGGCACGGGTAATATTCAGTGATCGTGGGGATATGGTTTCCGGGGAACTGGTGGTACTTCGGAATTCCCCGCTTATCACGGCTGATATTACCACTGGCAACAAGAAATGGTCAGTCACGGAAACATACGCGTCAGTGCCCCGGACGTTAGGGCGCGGGGAACACTATGACAATGCCGAGCCGGATAATATTTTGGGGACGCTGTCATCGGAAGGGCACAAGGCTGACATCAACGTTTACGGCTGGCTGCCTTATATCGGTCAGGTGGTCGTCTGCCTTATCCCGTCAAATGGCGAGGGCTGCGGGTACATAATCGGAGGCGTTTAAATGGCTATTGGAAGTCTGGGTGACGTCGTTTTTGAGGTCGGCGACGATAAGATACTTACTTTTTCCGGAATGTCCTATTCAGTGGGGGCGCGAACCACGGTGCACAACAGAATAAACGGGCGGCCGCTTGTTGAATATCAGGGGCCGGAGAACGAGGAAGTTTCTTTCACGATAAAGCTTTCGGCGTTTCTCGGGATAAATCCCCGGAAATCAATGTATAAGCTTAACAATATGTGCCGCAATGGCGTTCCGGTGCGGCTTGTCATTGGAAAAACACATTTCGGGAAAAACAAGTGGCTAATCACCAAGGTGTCAAATACGATCGAGCATATCAGCAACCGCGGACAGATGCTGAGTATAACCTCGAAAATCACGCTCAAGGAATACGCAAAAAGGTAGGAGGCAGCTTTGAAAACAATAATACGCGGGGACGACCCCGGAGCGCTTTCTGTAAAGCCGGAAAGCGTGGAAGAGGAGATAATTCAGAACGTGCGGGTGCTGCTTTTAACCGCGAAATACGACGTTCCGCTGGCGCGGGATATGGGACTTGATACAAACTATCTGCACAAGCCGCAGCCCGTTGCGGAAACGCTGCTGTATCAAGCTATTGCGGACGCGCTGGAGGAATATGAGTCAAGAGCGGAACTCGTTGACATCGTTTTTGAGGAAAGCGCTGAAAGTGGCGTTATTAGCCCGATAGTGGAGGTGGAGATAAATGAGTGATGAAAGAACTTTTCCGGATATCAGCTTTGTTGATCCTGACGCATCGGCTATCCTTTCGGAGATGATAACAGGGTATGAATCGGAGACCGGGCGGACGCTATATCCCGCGGATCCGGTGCGAATACTGCTGAACTACGTCGCGGCAGTGATATCGCAGGAACGTGCGAAGATCAATGATTCTGCTAAGATGAATATGCCCCGGTTCGCCCGGGGGGACTATCTCGATTCCCTTGCCGAAATATTCCGCGGGGTGGAGCGACTGGAGGCTGTTCCGGCGGAATGTATTTTGAAATTTACCATTTCAGCAGCGCAGGAGGTCGGGGTCATTATCCCGGCTGGAACCAGGGCGACTGCGGACGGCTCTATCACCTTTTCGACGGTTTCGGATATCGTTATTCCGGCCGGGGAAGTGAGCGGCACGGTAAAGGCTGTGTGCGACATTCCCGGTACCGTTGGGAATGGATATCTTGCAGGTCAGGTAAAAAACTGTGTGGATATTTTCCCATTTTTTTCAGCGGTCGAGAATCTCGATGCTACCGGCGGCGGGTCAGATCGCGAATCTGATTCCGGGCTTTATGAGCGCATGCGGGAAAGCGTGGAGGGTTATTCGACTGCCGGCCCGGCTGGAGCTTACATATATCACGCAAAATCAGCGAGCGCACTCATCGAAGACGTGACGGCGACGTCGCCGTCTGCTGGAAACGTGGATATCCGCGTGTTGCTCAAGAACGGAAAATTTCCGGACCAGGCTGTTCTTGATATCGTTTCGGCGGCATTGAACGATGAAAAGATACGTCCGCTGACTGATCATGTGACGGTTTACGCGCCGACTGAAAAGGCGTTTAACGTGGCTCTGACTTACTATGTTGAGAGCGGTGGAGAACTTAGTCTTTCGGATGCGGCGTCGGCTGTTGAAAGCGCGGTCGCAGACTATATCGAATGGCAGACAGCGAAGATCGGACGGGATATAGACCCGTCTAAGCTCATTCAGCTTGTGATGAACACGGGCGTAAAACGCGTAGTGGTGACATCGCCTGTGTATACTCCGGTCGGCGCGACAGAGGCGGCAAAGCTCGGAACAAAGACGGTCAGCGCGGGAGGCTATGAAGATGAATAAGGACGATATCCTGCGGATTCTGCCGTCTGTCCTGAAAAAGGACGAGGGGTTCGCGGCGCTTGGAAAAATCATTGCAGAACAGCTTGCGAAAAACCGGGAGCTTTCGGACAAGGCGCTTATTTATCCGGCAATAGACAAGCTGGACGAACCCGTTCTTGACGCGCTGGCTTACGACTTGAACGTACCCTGGTATGATTACGAAGGCGACCTTGAAAGCAAGCGGAACACTATCCGGGAATGCATTCAGGTGCACCGCTACAAGGGAACAAAGTACGCCGTTGAAACGGCTTTGCGGAGCGTTTATGAAGAAGTCAGGGTCGCCGAATGGTACGAATACGGCGGTGAACCTTATCACTTCAAGGTGATAATCTATGACTCTTCGAACGACCAGGAAAAGCGGGCTCGTGTGCTGGCAAAGGTTCAATACTACAAAAACCTGCGCAGCGTGCTTGAAGAAACGATATTCGAAGTCGGCATATCGTCTGATATATCGATAAAAACAGCTTTCAGGCCATGCGGAATTTACAAGAAAATTCGATGTGAGGTGAAGAACTATGGCTAAATGGCAGGACGCTGTCATTACAAATAAGGGCCTTGAATTACTTGGCAGCGTGATTACAGGAGGGACTTTGACAATTACAAGCGCATCGCTCGGAGGTGCCACGGTCGATACTGTTGCGCTGATTAACCAAACCGCCTTGAAAAATCCGATAACTGCTCCTGCGGCAATATCTCAGAAAGTCCTTGTCGCGGGCGAGGGCGTTGATATAAAAGTACAAATTCGGAATTCCGGCGTAACATCAACGCAGGTGATGAAGCAGGTCGGGCTTTTTGCAAAAGTCAGCAATGGCGCTGAAATACTTTTTGCAATAATGCAGGACACCACAGGTGAAGAAATTCCTTCGTCAACTGACTATCCCGACTTTATGCTTGAATTCACGTGTGCCGTCGCAATAAGTAACACGGGTAATGTAGAGGTTCAGGTGAGCGGCTCTGCAGTAATTACGCGCGCAGATCTTGTGGAAGAACTTAAAAAATACGCCAAAAAATCCGATATCCCGACCAAGCTTCCTGCGGACGGCGGCAACGCCGACACAGTAGACGGCAAGCACGCGACTGATTTTGCACAGAACATCTCGTCCTGGACAACAGGCACCGTAAAGACGCTGCTCCTGGCTGCGAAAAGCGGGTTTGTATTTATCCAGCCAAGCGTCACCGGAATGCCCGTTGATGGTAAGTACTGGTTTGGCATAATACATGGCACGGGCTCTCACAGGCAGTTGATCGCGACCAACATATCGACCAGCGAGATGTACACCATAGTGTATAACAGTGCGCTTGCGGAGGACAAGCGTTGGTCATCGTGGAAAAATGTTGCAGACGGCGGCGACGCGCTGTCTTTAAACGGCGTGGCTGCTTCCGAATATCTCCAGCGTATCAGGCATGGCGTGAACATCGGCACAAACCCAGCTACAGCAGATAACCGGGGTCTTTATTTCTTAGGCAAGGACGGCGCCGCTCTCACTACCGGCTCTATATCGAACGTGATTGCGACTAACGGTGACAGCGTGACAACCATTGACGCGCGGAACAACAAAGCTTCCGAGCAGGCGAGATACAGGCTTGACATAAGAAGCAATTCCGATGGAAGCGGCTATGTCGCCGTAACTGCCCCTTCATCTTCCGGCAGGTCGGCGCTCAGGAATATTTCAAGCGGTTCCCCCGCGGCAACTACGGCTCTCTGCCCCGCTGGAGCGTGGTACGGGCAGTATGAATGAGGTGTGACGATGATATCAGTTAACGATAATGGCGTTCTGAAAGCGCTTGCAACTATCTCAGCGAATGTGAATGGAGTACTTAAAGAGCCGTTCATAATTCACGCGAACGACGCGGGGGTGCTGCGACCGATATTCGGCAAAAAGTGGGAACCGCCTGAAACTCTCACCTGGTCGCCCGCCGGAACGATAAGCAGTTATAACCCAAGCGAAAATGGATATAAATGCTCACTTATCACGCACGACCTTTCGGACGGAACGTATGCAATGTATGTCGAATTCACGCTGCCTGAAAAGTACAACACGCTTGTGACCATCACTCCGTCGAATTACACGGAGTGGCACAATCAGACATCAGCGTCAGATAAGACCACTGGACACGTGATAAGCAGTATTGAGGAAGCTGGGACTTCGCTGTACAGCGGTACGTCATTGCAGAACCCCGGGGTGGTTCTCGCAGGTGGAAAGCACAAGCTAAAAATCACCTGCTTTATAACCAAGAACCTCGGAACTTCTTCGATAGGGCAGACATTCACTATTTCGTTCACTAATCAGGGAAAAATGTAAAGGAGAACAGCATGATAACATTCAAGAACGGCAGCAGCTACGAAGAAATCGCGGTGTATGGAGCGAAAGAGACGTTCCAGGACGCGCAGCGCAACACCCTGGACATCATCATTTCAGCGGAAAATATCACCCTGGAACAGGCAAAAACACTCTGGCAGGACGAGGGCGCGACCTCTGAGATCACCATCGACTATAGCGAGACGATCGATGGCGAAAAGATCGAGAAAACCGGGGTGCATATCAATTACACGCTTCCGATGTCTCTCGCGCTCGACACGCTGAACGGTCAGCAGGTCGTGCATATCAAGCTCGCTCAGAAATCCGCGCTTGAACTCATGCAGGAAAAGCAGGCGCAGGACATGGACGACGTGAACGCGGCTCTCTGCGAGCTCGCAGAAATAATAGCTGGAGGTGAGAATAATGGCTAAAATCTACTATAAGCGCATAGTCGCGGGCGAAATGACCCTTGAAGATGTCCCGGAGCGCTGGAAGGCGCAGGTCAAGAAAATGCTGGAAAGTGAGGTATAAGTATGGACAAGCTTGAAAAAATCGGCTTCACAGCGCTGTTATCGGCGCTTTTCGCATGGCTGGGGATAGTAGCCGTCCCGTTCCTGCTGCTGGTGCTGCTGCAGCTTATAGACTACGGCACAGGTCTTGCAGCAGCTAAGTACCGCAGCGAAAAAATCAGCAGCTACAAGTCCTTTCGGGGAATAGTCAAGAAGATATGCATGTGGCTGCTGGTCGTAGTCGGAGGAGTGATGGACTGGCTCGTTACATATGCAGCGAACAACATCGGTATTCAGCTCGAAGTATCGTTCGTGTGCGCAATAATCGTGTGCGCATGGCTTATGATCAATGAAATAATCAGCGTTCTGGAAAATATGATAGACATCGGCGTGAAGCTTCCCCCATTCATGATGAAGTTTGCGAAGCGCATAAAAGGCGACATTGAGAAGAAAGCTGACGCCGAGAGTAAGGAGGATAGCGACGATGGCAGCGATAACATTTGAAGCATATGCCAGGAATAGCGGAGCGTTCAAAGCAGCGCTTCCCATGCCGCAGGGTAGTCCGGCAGGCATCATAATCCACTCAACCGGGGCGAATAACCCGAGCCTTAAGCGCTACGTCAACGCCCCGGAAATCTGCGGGGAAAATCCCTACAAGAATTATTTCGACCGCGCCGACAGCGATGTGTGCCCTCATGCGGTTATAGGCCTGGACAAGTCCGGGGGCGTACGCGCCGCTAAGCTGCTCCCCTGGAATATATGCTGCTGGGGCTGCGATTACGGGTCAAAAGGAAGCTACAACTATAATCCTGCGTACATACAGATAGAGATAGCAGAGGACGCGCTGAACGACCGTGCTTATTTCGATAAGGTTTTCGTGCTGGCGGCGCAGCTCTGCCAGCGGCTCATGAAGAACTACCCGAGCATAAAGTCGGAAAACATCATCAGCCACCATGAAGCGCACCTGCGCGGGTACGCTTCCAACCATGCCGACTGCGACCACTGGCTCAAGAGGTTCGGCAAAAATATGGACTGGTTCCGGGGACTTGTGTCCCCTGAAAAGCAGGTCAGGATCACCGCTGAGATCACAGTCGAGCAGAGCAAAGCGGAGCGGTATAGCCAGGCGCTCCAGGCGCTAGGCTGCACCGTAAAGATAGAATAATGTTTATCCCCGGGGCTTCGGCTCCGGGGATTTTTTGTTTATTGTGTACAAACAAGAGTAGAAGTTTTGTGCACATGTAACAAGGTTAATCCAAATGGATTATTTTTTGCAAAAAACGCTTGACTTTATCAGCCAGATGGATTATAATATAATCACAGAACGGGAAACCGGATAGAAAAATGGAGGATACGGAAATGAAAGAGATCATGACAAGAGCCTGGGAGATCTACAGAACGCTTGAAGGCGACCGCCTTGCAAAGCTTGCTATGGCACTCCGTCAGGCTTGGGCAGAAGCTAAAGACGATACTCTCGAAAGGGTAGAACAGGTATATTACAGATACACTTACGGTCAGGTTTCCAGATTTGAAGCAGGCGTGATTTACAAGGCTATGAAGCAGGGTGCAATCAAAATCAGCAAGAAGGCAGTCAACGCGCTCTACTCTCAGTGCGACAAGATGTATAGATTTGCGTCAGAAAGATATCATCAGAACCACAACTACTACGATGGTATTATAGCAGCAGTTAAGGCAATCCTCATCGGCGAATATGCATATGCTCAGAAGCAGATAAATAACTGGATTGATAGATGAAACAGGAGGAAAACATCATGAAAATGACTTACGAAGAAATGAACTTCCGGCTTTTCCGCGATAACAGCAATGGTTATCGCACAATGTTCAGGGATCATCTTCCCGTCGGGTACGGCTGCGAGATTAGCGACGATCTCGGAAGCATCGAAAAGGAACGCGCGGTCAACAGCGCAGACGATGAGCTCCACGACCGCACCACTCCGCTGTATAAAGCGGCAGACGGTCAGCTTTACAAGGTAGTTAACCACTACGGTGTAAGAGTATGGGCGCGCGCTGAGCTCCTCCCCGACAGGGGAGAGCGCCTGAAAGAATTCAGAAGCTGCACACTCAAGGACCTTGAGGCTAAGAGCGGCATTCCGGCGCAGAATATTTCGCGCCTTGAAAACGGAGCCAGAGACGTGGCTCGGGTTTCCGGAGAAGTGCTCCTGCGGCTTGCGGACGCGCTCGGCGTAAATATTGAAGAGCTAGTGAGGTGATTTTTATGAAGCTTGAAATAATGAGAAGAGACGCAGAAAAGGCTCTTGCATTTTTCGAGAAAAAAGCCGGGGAAGGGATCCCCAGCTGCGGTATCGGTCCGGTTTTCTCAGCGAAAAGAACGCTTGAGCTGATAGGTATCATCGAGGTGATGAGCGATGACGAGTGGAAGCGGGTCCACGACGTCCCGATATACATGAACGACATGCGCGTATGCAAGGATATCAAAGAAAAGTACGGGCTGAGCTGGAACGAGCTCAGAGGGCTCAGGAGCGTGGAGAGATGAATAAATTTATTATCGACGAAGCAGCGAACGAGCTGCTGGAATGCTGGCGAATAGCGCACGCAGACAGCATTCGCAGTTGCATAACCGAAGCGGTCTGGTATTTCGACCGCTTCGAGCTGGTGTACAGGAGCAAGGAGCGGGAGATCTCCGGCTTCTGCGAACGGCACAACAAGTACTTTGAAGTCAAGCTGTACGAGCAGGGCGTGCGCACTGCCACGCTGAAGCTCCGGGCATCGGAAAAACCGGGCGAAGATGTGGCCATGCAGATGGTCCCGAATAAATCGCTCGTAAACATGGACGATCCGGAACAGCGCGAGAGCATGCAGCGCATGCTCCAGCAGGTAGCGCGGAATGCTCTGACCGTGAATGCGCTCCTCGTTGTCGGAAACCTCGTGGAGCCTTCCGACAGGGTGGTGTCCGCAAATTCAGTCAGGTATCAGGACGGTGACCGCACGTTCGTCTTTCGTCCTTATAAGGATACGTGCTATGCGGTCGCTTCCGGGTCTCACCGTTCACCCGAGGGTGCTTTCCCTGTTCGGGGGCACTTTCGGAGATATAAAGACGGAAAAGTAGTCTGGATCGAGAGCTATATGAAGGGTGTAGAATAAAAAATCCCCAGTCGTGATATTTGGAACGCCCCCGGCGCTTGTGCAGGGGGCGTGTGATGTTAATATCCATTAATTGTATTTAGAGAAGATAATACAATAAAGAAAAATAGTTTTGTACTTAAACTTGACACCCATGTTGACACCCATGCTTTCGTTTTTTTGCGTTATTTTATATTGTTTTTTGTTTAAAGATATAAGAAAAAATAAAAATAAAAAAACCGCCAAACGGCTTATAGAGCCATTTGGCGGGGATATATCAATGGTCGAGATGACAGGATTCGAACCTGCGACCTCTGCGTCCCGAACGCAGCGCTCTACCAAACTGAGCCACATCTCGAGATAGTGAATGCAGTGCATTCCTTAATCGACTAATATATTATATCACAGTGTTTTATATTTGTCAAGTATTTTTTTTTAAAAAAGACAAAAAAACAGGACACAGCGAGACAAACTGAAAGAAACACAAACACAACAACAAACCAGGAGGCTCGCAATGCCCTTAATAATATTATATCACAAGTTTCGTAGTATTTCAAGGTTTTTAGTGTTAAGAAACTGATAAGAAGATGCACCACACATGGCCGGTAAACTTGTCCCTGGTATAAAAAGTGGGTCGCAAAAGTTAAGAGTGTCGTTTTAGCGCGGTAGTGATCCCAGAGATGCCGTGGTGTTTGCGTTTTATCATTGACAACCAGGCGGTTTTGTGATATAATCAAAAAGCGTAAATGGACTATTTGTGCCGAATTGTGCAGAATATCGCCGTCGGCGCTTCATGATTAATAAGGTGGTGTCTGTTTTGAAAGTCAAGTTTCTTGTCAACTGCAGAGATCAGAACTTTTTGCAGGATATGTTCGTCAGCGCGGACAGAGGGTTCCGGTGCCTGAGTACTTCAGGGTTCAATGAGGATATCATTCGACACGCGAAGTACACCGACCCCGATGTTTTTCTGACTGTAGCCGAAGAGTTCGATTATAACATGATCTCCCAGTACAGCCATCTGAAAAAGGTGAAGGAGTTCTCGGACACGCTTTTTGTCCTGACGGCCCCTCAGCAGGTCTGTGATGAATACAAGAAGCATGCCCCCGACCTTTTCTGGCAGGTGATACCACAGCCGGCAAAGGCACTGGAGGTACTCAACAAGATAGCTGCGGCAATGGGCGCCCTGCCCACGGAACAGCCGGAGGAACAGATGCCATCTGAAAAAAAGCACATATTGGTCGTGGACGACGACAAGGCCATTCTGCGGCTGCTCAAAGCGGCGCTGGAAGATAAAAATTACGAAGTCACAGCAATGGCAAGCGGAAAAATGGCAGAGAAATACCTGCAGACCAAAACGGTGGATATTATCCTGCTGGATTACCAGATGCCGAACGAGAGCGGCGCCGATGTGCTGAGGAACATTCGCCTTGATTCACGGCTGACTGAGATACCAGTTATATTTTTGACGGGTGTTTCGGATTCCGACCGTGTGCAGGAAGTCATCGCGATGAATCCGCAGGGCTATCTGCTGAAGCCGATAAATATGGAACGCCTTTTCCTCATGATAAGAAGTCTGCTGAATTAAGGAGAAAAAATGCAGGAAGATATTATTCATATCACAGATGTGATTGAACCGGGTATGCTCCGCAAAATAGAAAGCTCCTTTTCGGGAATGTTCGGTATTGCCGCGTGGATATCTGATTCCAATGGCGTTGGCGTTACTGACGGCTCCGGATTTGCGGAATACCCTTCGCTGTGCCTGAAATCAGAAGCCGGCAGGCAGGAATGCGCGCGCTGTATTGCATACGGTGCTTCCGTCCCCGCTGTAAACGGCAGGGCAGTGCGTACTGAGTGTTTCGGAGGGCTGGCGGTGTATTCCGCGCCGATACTGATAGGCGATAAGACTGTCGGCATTCTTTCGGGAGGCTGGGTGCCTACCGACGTCATGAACTACAGCGACATCGAAAAGACTGCCAAAACCACCGGAGAGAGCCCTGAAAGGCTTGCTGGCGCGGCTGCCGAGATGAGGATACTCCCACCGGACGAGGCCGACAGGGCGGCTGCTTATGTGCGTGAATTCGCGGGGCTGCTTTCTGATATGGCACAGAAAATGGATCAGATAAAGAACAGCAGTTCCGAGGCTGTGAACCGCGCCGAGTACCAGGCTGATTTCGTCACCAACGTCAGCCATGAGATGCGCACCCCGTTAAATGCTATACTCGGCATGTCCGAGATGGCCCTGCGCGCCGAGGATCCCAAGGACGCCCGTGAATATCTGCATCAGATACGTTCGTCAGGACGCCATCTGCTGACGATAATCAACGATATCATGGACTATTCCAAGATAGAAGCCGGGGATATGGCGATAGTTGAGGTCAAGTATGAGCCGCTTTCACTTGTCAACGATGTAGCGGGAATAGTAAACAACATGCTTGGCAACAGGAGCATCGATTTCACTGTTGATCTACCTGCCAATATGCCGAAGCAGCTTGTCGGAGATAACGTGCGCATTCAGCAGATACTTATAAATCTTCTGGGAAATGCGGTGAAATTCACCGGAATGGGCAACATCGGTCTGAAGCTGCAGGCAGTCCCCTCGGGCAAGGACGAAGTGCTGCTGTGCGCGGAAATAAGCGACACTGGCTGCGGCATCAAGCCCGATGAGATGGACGCCCTGTTCACAAGAATGAAGCAGATGGACATCCGCAGGAATGTCAGCGGCACCGGGCTTGGACTTGCGATATCAAAGCGCCTGCTTAATCTCATGAACGGAAGCATCACCGCGCGCAGCGAGTTTGGAAAGGGCAGTGTGTTCAGCTTCCAGCTGCCACAGAAGTGCTCCGGGGGAACCTACCTCGACGATGTACATGCAGACGGTCAGCAGGCATGGGTTTATGTACGCAGCAGCTATGTGAGCCGTCAGATAGGCAAGGATCTCACCGCTGTCGGAATGAAATACATGCAGATATCAGATATCAATTCCTGCGGTGAAAAGGGCTATCTTATCGTCGGCAGGGAATACGTCACCGAAGCGCTGAAGCAGTTCGTCAGATCTCACCGCGAACTGATGTGCGTGCTGCTCGACAGGTTTGACAGCACTGATAAGATCGACATTCCCAATATCACGATACTGCGCTGCCCTGAGTATTCGATAAATCTCTATTCTGCAATGGGAATTTGCAGCAGCTTTGAACGTTCTGACAGCCTTTCTGATGAGGAAGCGTCGTTTACGGCGCCGGAAGCCAGGATACTCATTGTTGACGATAACGACATAAATCTCGAGGTCGCAAAGGGTGTCACCGAGCCGCTGGGAATGCAGGTAGACACAGCCGCCAGCGCCGAGGAGGCGATAGAAAAGGTCCGCAACTGCCGCTACGATATCGTGTTCATGGATCACATGATGCCAGGCATGGACGGCATTGAAGCAACTCACCTTATCCGTGAGAAGTTCCCGACATATGCGGACGTTCCGATAATCGCACTGACTGCCAGTGTGGGCAGCGGCGCGCGCGAAATGTTCCTGCGCGAAGGAATGAACGACTTTATAGCGAAGCCGATAGACATAAGGGACATGATCAACAAGATACGCCGCTGGCTCCCTGAGGAAAAGATCGTCCCTGTCTCATTGCC
>HF989500.1:37836-39485 GCA_000432175.1 Eubacterium sp. CAG:786 | reverse complement strand
GCCGCCCCTGGGTCAACGCCCGGGCAGTCGACGGCGCCGACGGCTGCCAGCATGCTCCCCGTGGTGGAGGGTGTTGATACGGCAGCGGCTCTTTCACTGCTGAACAGTGAAAATCTGCTGAGAATAGTGATGAAGCAGTTCTGCCGTTCCGCTGAGAGAAACGAGTCGCACATAAGATACCTCTGGAAGATAAGCGATATCAAGCAGTTCACGATAGAGGTGCATTCACTCAAGAGCTCCGCAAGGCAGATAGGCGCGAACCACCTTTCGCAGATGGCTGCGCTGCTGGAGGAAGCGGGAAACAAGTACGACGTTGATTTCATCAGCAGGCACACCAATGCAATGCTGACGGAATATCTGCGTATCAGCCAGGCGCTTTCAAGCTACTTCAATGACACCGAGGCTGAGATGGCTTCGTATTCGGAGCATGGCGCTTCTTCGCAGCGCCCGGCGTCTGGTGGTGTTGGAAGCGTGAGCGTTTCTGGCGCGTCAGTTACGGCAAATGTCTCAGCGGCTGCCCCAGCAGAGCAGGGAATGTCGCTCCTCGATGAAATGCAGCAGGCTATCGACGAGATGGATACCATTCACATAGATGATGTGATAGAGAAGATGGAAGCCTTCAACTATAGCGGTGCAGAACAGCAGTTTTTTGAAAGGCTGAAAGTCGCTGCAGATGACTGTGATATCGACGCGGCAGCGGAAATAATAGCCGAGTGGAAAAAACAAGTACAGGTCACCTCTAAAAACCCTGTTTGAGTGAAAATAGTTTTTAGAGGTTACTTACAATAATTCTGCACAAGGAGCATTTGAATAAATGGAAGAACACAGAATGACGAGCGCGCAGGCCGAATTGGAGATGAAAGCCCTTAGAAGGGTCTTTCCCGAGGTAAGTCTGATCGATGAGAACGAGATAAAGAGCAATTCAGCAGGGGTAAATCCCACGACTGTCAATGCTTTTTACGAAAAGAAGCAGCTGACGAGGCTGGAACTTGTTGGCAATGACATTTACCAGATAGTCGCAGAATATGCGGAGATCGACGGAAAGCCCTGCGTTATCGAGATGATAAAGCCGCTTTCCGGTGAACATCTGGTGTGCCCGGGTGGACTGGAGCAGTTTTCGGGTCTTGTGAAGAGCGGCAACATGTACATTGATCAGCTCACTGGCGCGCTTGACAGGCGTTATTATGAGGAATTCCTGCGCAATACCAGGGTCAATGCAGGCGTTATGATGATAGACATTGATGATTTCAGTCTGTATAACGATTCCCAGGGACACACCGCGGGGGACGAGGCTCTTAAAGCGTCCGCAGACGCTATCCGCAGGAGCGTCCGCATGACTGATACAGTTATACGCTATGGCGGAGATGAGTTCCTTGTTATTATGCCGGGTCTGACCGAGGACAGGTTCGCGCAGCAGATGAGGTATATCCGCAGGCAGATACGCAAGGTGGAGATCGCGGGCAGGGGCGAAGCAAAACTGTCCGTCAGTATAGGCGGCGTGCTTGCGGGAAACGAGCTGCTTTCTTCCGCAGTGGAGCGTGCAGGCAAGCTGATGTTCGTATCGCAGGGGCAGGATAACGCAGCCGGCGATGGGGAGTCTGCAATAAGTTCAAAGAAGCTCAATGTGCTCATTGTTGACGATTCCCAGC
>HF989500.1:36523-37805 GCA_000432175.1 Eubacterium sp. CAG:786 | reverse complement strand
GCGAGATACTTTCTTCGATGCTCGGCGACCAGTTCAGCATAATGGAGGCCTCCAGCGGCGAGGAATGCCTTGAACTGCTGAAGCAGTACGGCACGGGAATTTCCATCGTGCTGCTTGATATAATTATGCCGGGTATGAGTGGCTTTGACGTGCTCAGGTATATGAATTCCGACCACTGGATAGACGATATTCCGGTCATCATGATTTCCAGCGATTACACGGCAGAATCCGTGCGCGAGGCTTACGACCTGGGCGTCACCGATTACATACGCAGACCGTTTGATTCAAAGATAGTGTTCCACCGTGTGTTCAACACCATAAAGCTGTATTCAAAGCAGCACAGACTGGTGCGCCTTGTCACCGACCAGATAAACGAAAAAGAAAAGAACAACGATATGATGATAAGCATACTCAGCCATATCGTTGAATTCCGCAACGGCGAGAGCGGCATGCATGTGGTTCACATCAGAATGCTGACTGAAATGCTGCTGGAGCAGCTTGCCAAAAGGACCGACCGTTATTCCATCGACAGCAACACAAGAATGCTGATAACCACAGGCTCCGCATTGCACGATATCGGTAAGATAGGTATCGACGACAAGATACTCAACAAGCCCGGCAGGCTTACCCCCGAGGAATTCGCGGAGATGAAGAAGCACACGATAATCGGCGCAGAAATGCTGGAAAGCCTGGGGCGGTACCAGAATGAGCCGCTTATCAAGACTGCGCACGAGATATGCCGCTGGCACCATGAGCGTTACGACGGCAGGGGATACCCCGACGGGCTGCGCGGTGATGAGATACCGATAAGCGCGCAGGTGGTTTCCATCGCTGACGTGTACGACGCGCTGGTAAGCGAGCGCGTGTATAAAAAGGCGCTTCCGCATGAAACAGCAATAAAAATGATAAACAACGGCGAATGTGGAATGTTCAACCCGATACTGCTTGACTGCATGATGAGCATTCAGGAAGAGATAAAGGAACGTTTTAAAAGCTGATATTAAACCCCGGTCGGTATGATCGGTTTTTTTGAGGCATCTTGTAACAGAAAATGAACAAAATGGTATTGACAAATGTTAAGAAAGATATTATAATGAAGTAATCCGATTTTTTTGTTCATCTGAAAGAGGGAGTTTGTATGAAAAAGAGAATTTTTACGGCAGCCGTGGCTACTTGCATATTACTGACCGGCTGCAACAATTCCTGGGAGCAGGTATCTGACAGCAGTCCTTCTGCGACGACGTCTGGGAGTATCACGGCAACTTCCGGGGAGGAAACCTCT
>HF989500.1:26980-36447 GCA_000432175.1 Eubacterium sp. CAG:786 | reverse complement strand
CCCTCAACGGAGCCGCAGTTTACTGCAGAGGCAGCCACGCATGAGCCGCAGCTTGCGGAAACGACAGTCCATGCGGAATATGCAGAAGGCGCTGTCGATACTGAACATGACGAATATATGGTCGGTGATGAAGAAAGCAGAACCATGCTGCTGTTCACGGCTGAAAAGACAGTCACTGATTTTAAGGTGCTTGCGCTGAGCTCCTTTGATTTTGACGAAAACGGGAATACCAGCTTTTCGACCGAAACAGTGTACGAACAGCCGGAACTCACCCCTGACAGACCGCTTCTCGCAGGGCTGGTGTTCCTGGGGGATATTCCGAACAATGGCATTTCGTATGTTGACGAGAACGGCGTTGAGAAACGCTATGCAGTGGATATGAGCGGCATGGACGGTTCGCTCTTCCTGTGGGAATTCTGATAAAGGCAATGGGCTGGCGCAGTCCCGTTTTGCGATGGGTGAATCATGAGCATTTATGAGAACTGGAACCCCTGGCACGGCTGCACGAAAATCAGCCCGGGGTGCAAATACTGTTATGTTTACCGTCAGGACGAGATGTATGGCTCCGCGCAGGCAAGCAGTCTGTGCCGCAGGACCGGCAGCTTCGGACTCCCTCTGCAGAAAAGGCGCGACGGAAGCTACAAAATCGCACCGGGAAAGGTGATAATGACCTGCTTCACGTCGGACTTTCTGCTTGCCGACGCCGACTGCTGGCGGCAGGAATGCTGGCAGATGATGCGGCAGCGAAGCGATTGCTGGTTCTATTTTTTCACCAAGCGTATCGACCGTCTGGAACAGTGCCTTCCGCCGGACTGGGGAAGCGGATACGATAATGTACTCATCGGCTGCACGGTGGAAAACCAGGAACGCGCGGATTTCCGGCTGCCGATATTTCTGTCGCTTCCGATAAAGCATCGTTCCATTATATGCGCGCCATTGCTGGAAGCGCTTGATATTTCGCGGTATCTCAGCAGGGATATCGAAGAGGTTTCCGTTGGAGGAGAATCCGGCAGAGAAGCGCGGGTCTGTGATTATGACTGGATACTTGACATCAGGCAGCAGTGTGTTGCGGCGAATGTGCCGTTCTGCTTTCATCAGACGGGGGCTCATTTTATCAAGCAGGGCAGGTCGTATAACATTCCAAGGGACCATCAGATATCCCAGGCGAACAGGGCAGGGATAGATTTCCGGCTGGACAGCAGGGGCATACCTGAAACAGTTTCTTACAATGAACAGCCAGAGTTGCAGTGCTTATTGTCTGAGTTTTCTTAAAGTGTGAATATGTGGAATATTTTTAACCAAAAAAAAGGCCTCAATTTTGTCACGTTTAATGAATGTTATTGTGCATATTCATGTCAAAACTGCTTGATTTGTAAATTGTTTTGTGGTACAATAAGCACAGATCGTTTATTATAGATCAAAAGTCCTCGCACATATGTTCGCCGTTGGCGAACTCCATGCGTATCGGACAATTATACCATAACCTTTCGGTTATGGTATAATAAAAAACAAATAAACGCAGATTGTGTTTAGTGATATACGAGTTGTGCAGTAATGCCAGGTCGTATCGTGATTACACAGGGAGAATAATAAGGGAGGTCAATTTATGAAATCTATCGGCAAAAAGATACTGGTATGCTGTATTCTCACAGTCAGCATATCACTTCTTGTTCTGGGGGCATTTGCATGTGTTATGACTTACAACAGCACGGTAACCATTGTGGAGAGCAGCATGACGGCTGCCGCACAGGTGGCTGCTGATCGTTCCTATTGGGAGATACGTTCCTTTTCGAACATCGCGAGAGAACTCGGCACCACGCCGCAGCTTTCCGACCCGGCAACCACAGACCAGGAGATAAGCGCTCTGCTGGCAGAAACCATATCACAGCACGAGCTGCAGAATTGTAATCTCATTAAACCCAACGGCGACTGTCTCGACGGCAACAACTATTCTGACAGGGAGTACTTCCAGAATGCAATGAAAGGTCAGGTAACCGTCACCGAGCCCACCGTGTCTCGCCTTACCGGTGAGCTTATGGTCATAATCGCAGCGCCGGTATGGAAAGACGGCAGCCTGAACGGCGAGGTCGCAGGCTGCGTTATCCTTGTCCCTGATCCTGAGTTTCTGAATGATATTGTAAGAAGTATTAAGATCAGTGAAAACTGCAGCGCTTACATGATCGACAGAAATGGCAACACCATTGCAGACGTCGATAGCGAGATTGTCAAAAACGGCGAAAATATCGAAGCGCTCGCAGCTGCTGATACCTCCGGTCAGACGGGATATGTCACACTTGCCAAGTGCCACGAGGACATGAGAGCAGGCAATTCCGGATTCGCTGATTACACGGTCAATGGTAATTCCAAGTTCCTTGCCTATACGCCAATCACTGGTTCCAATGGCTGGGCGCTGGCTGTGTATGCTCCGAAGTCTGACTTTTTGTCAGGTACAGAGCGCGCCATCATTATGACAGTTGTTCTGCTTGTTGTTGCGTGCGTTGTTGCAGCGGTCATTTCTGTTATGCTCGGTAAGAAGATCGGTGGTTCTGTAAGGGTATGCACAGAACGTATCGAAAAGCTTGCCAAGGGCGACCTTACCAGCCCCGTTACTGAACTCACAACCAAGGACGAGACCGGCAGGCTTTCTGAGGCAACTAAGACGGTTGTCAATATGCTGAACAATATCATCAGTGATATAGGGCGTATACTCGAAAGCATGTCAGACGGCAATTTCAATGTACATACAGCTGAGCATGAACAGTATTATGTTGGCGACTGCAGCAAGCTGCTGGTCTATGTGAGGGATATCAACCATAAACTCAGTGCTACTATGGCGAATATCAGCAACGCTTCCGATCAGGTGGCTGCTGGTTCCGACCAGGTTTCTGCGGGTGCGCAGGCGCTTTCTCAGGGAGCTACGGAGCAGGCTTCTTCCGTTGAGGAACTTGCCGCTACTATCAGTGTGGTTTCCGAGTCTATCCATCAGAATTCCACCGACGCTGAGGCAGCAAGTGCAAAGACATCTGAGGCAGGCGCAAAACTCAGCGAGGCGACAAGCAAGATGGAAAGTCTTATCACCGCAATGAACGAGATAAGCTCTTCCTCCAGCGAAACAAAGAAGATAATCCAGACCATTGAGGACATCGCATTCCAGACGAATATACTTGCACTTAATGCGGCAATTGAAGCCGCAAGAGCGGGGGAAGCGGGCAAGGGCTTTGCAGTCGTTGCCGATGAAGTACGCAACCTTGCCGCCAAGTCTGCCGAAGCAGCGCAGAATACCACGACTATGATCGAGGGAACGGTTTCCGCTATTGAGAATGGTAACGCCCTTGTCAACGAAGCAGCCGGTGCAGTGGAGAGCGTTGTAGCTTCCGCTTCCGAGGTAGCTGAGCTCAATAAGAAGATATCCGATGCAGCTAAGGAAGCAGCTGACTCCGTCAAGCAGATCTCCATTGGTGTCGACCAGATCTCCAATGTCGTTCAGACGAATTCCGCTACCGCAGAGGAGTCTGCAGCGGCTTCTGAGGAGCTTTCCGCACAGGCGCAGACGCTCAAGGATCTCGTTGGTGCCTTCACACTCCGCGACACGGACGAAAAGACTATCAAGCTTTGATGCACGTTTGAGAATACTGAAATGGAGCCGCATTTGCGGCTCCATTCTGTTTATTGGGTCATGCTCTGAATTTCTCTGTCATACTGCGGAGTTTCGCTGCCTGGCTGTCAAGTTCAGCAGCGGCTGCGGCGCTTTCTTGTGCATTTGCAGCGGAGGTAGTGATGAATTGCGTTATCTGTTCCGTTTTGTCGATTATACCTGACATATGGTGTTCCTGGCGTTCAGAAGCGGCTGCTATTTCGGCTATCATGCGGCTGTTTTCCGGCGGCGCCGGCTCTTGCGGCTTCTATGGAAGCGTTGAGCGCGAGAATATTTGTCTGGAACGCGATATCCCCGATGGTTCCGTTTATCTCCTGTATCTTTTCAGATGTACTGCGTATATGGGCGATGGCGTTAAGGAGTTCCTTCATCTGGGCGTTGCCCTGTTCAGCCATGCACGAGGTGCTGCCGGATAATTCCCGGGCGTTGTCGGTGAGCTTTACATTATCGTTGATTATCTTGTCGGTGGAAGCGACTTCACCCGATATCTCGTCCACAAGGGAGGTCTGCTTTGAAGCGCTTTCGGCAAGGCTTGCCGCGCCCTGCGAGACATTCCTGGCGCCGGAGTACACCGCTGCTGCGTCGTTAATATCTGAGAACACACCGCCAAGTTCCGAGATGATGTGATTGAGAGAAGCCTTTATAGGTGCGAAGTCACCGGTGTAATCCAGCGGGACTGCATGCGTGAAGTCCCCGTGGGACATTTCGTCAAGGTGCGTTGAAATATCGTTAACGTATTTCCTGAGCGTGTTGTTGGTCTGCTCGATTATCCTGCATACCGAGCCTATCTCGTCATCAGCGGAATAGTCGAATTTGACGGAAAGGTCACCGCGTGTCATTACCTCAGCGGCTTCTGAAACGGTGCCCAGCGCCTTGAAACTGCCCTTGACCACGGTCCTGAAGATTATCGCGGCTATCACGATTATCACAGGAATTAAAACCAGGAATATGATGATGATATTTGTTACATCGCGATAAAGTTCTTCGGTGTTCATGGCGCAGCTGAATTTCCAGCCGGCTGCGGAAATATCAGCGGAAACGACATATTTCGTCGAACCGTCGTAGTCGGTGAGGTTGCAGGTGGTTATGCCGTTTTCGGTTATTTCCCCGGAAATGCCGCTCACAGTGTCTGATTAAGCGGAAAAGTGCTGGCTGCCCTGATATAAGTCATGTACGAAATCTGCTCGTGTCCCGGTTTTTAGAGGTTACCTTATGATATTTTCGGCTTGAACAGAGAATGGGTTCGCGTGCTGCCATCTCATATATTCTGAATATTCATATTGTTATATAATACTAATATCATGCATTGACTTTGTCGCGAAGATACGATACAATGTAACAGAAAACCATTTTCATCATGGGAGGAAAATAATATGGAAATTAACTACACGGACCGCGCGTTATTCTGCAGCGGGTGGGAATTTTTCAAGGCGCCTTTCGGCTCTGAATACTCTGACGGCTTTGATTTCACACCCGTTGACCTGCCGCACGACTGGCTTATATACAACACGAATAACCTGTACGAAACCTCCACAGGCTGGTACAGAAAGAGATTTACATACGAAAAAAAGCCCGGTGTGCGCACCTGTATCCGTTTTGACGGGGTGTACATGGACAGCCGGGTTTATGTGAACGGGACTCTTGCCGGGGAATGGAAGTACGGCTATTCCGCGTTCCAGTTTGATATAACGGAGCTTATTCGCAGCGGGGAAAACACGATCACCGTGCGCGTTGACCATCATGCGCCCAATTCCAGGTGGTATTCCGGCGCGGGAATATTCCGCAAGGTATGGCTGTGTGAAATGCCGGAGATACGCTTCGGGAACGACGGCGTGTACATTTCCACATCAAAGGACGGAGATACATGGACCGCAGAGATCACCTCTGAAATAGTCCGTCCTGCGGGAACCGAGATTGCGGGAGTTCAGGTGCGCAGCATGATACTTGACGGCGCCGGCAGGGAAGCAGCTTCAGCGACTTCCGACGCGTGCGCTGTGGATATCTCCTGCATTCCCGCGGCAGTCAGGGAAGCGGACTGCAGATATTCCCTCACCACGCAGAGCATGAAAGTAACCGCCCCCGACCTGTGGGATATCGAAGCGCCTAACCTTTACACGCTGGTTTCCGAGATCATCAGCGGGGGAGAGGTCATTCAGCGGAAAACGCAGCGCTTCGGTTTCAGAACGATAGAATTCACCGCAGACCACGGTTTTTTCCTGAACGGCAGGCACATCAAGCTGCATGGTTCCTGCGAGCACCACGATAACGGCTGCCTTGGCGCGGTTTTCAACAAGACGGCGCTGCGCCGCAGGTTCACGAAGTTAAGAGAAATGGGCGTGAATGCTATACGCACCTCCCACAACATGCCAGCCGAGGAATTCATGGACCTTGCCGACGAAACTGGAATGCTGGTGCTTTCAGAGGGCTTTGACATGTGGGAGCGCAGCAAGACGGAATACGACTATGCGCGCTTCTTTGACGAGTGGGTGGAGCGCGACGTGGCTTCCTGGGTACGGCGCGACAGAAATCGTCCCTCTATAATAGGCTGGAGCGTCGGCAACGAGATATTCGACACCCACGCCGACGAGCGCGGGCAGGAAGTTACCTCTATGCTCAGGCGTCTGGTGGAATTACACGACCCACGTCACAATGGATATGTCACATTCGGCTCAAACTACATGCAGTGGGAGAACGGGCAGAAGTGCGCGGATATCCTGAAGCTGGCAGGTTATAATTACGGTGAGCGGCTCTATAACGAGCACCACGAAAAGCACCCGGACTGGGCTATCTACGGCAGCGAGACCGCTTCGGTCGTTCAGAGCCGCGGGATATATCACTTCCCGCTTTCGCAGACTGTGCTTGCGGACGACGACGGGCAGTGCTCGTCGCTGGGCAACAGCTGCACCGGCTGGGGCGCTAAAAATACCGAAGAGTGCATAATAAAGGACAGGGACGCGGAATTCTGCGCCGGTCAGTTCATATGGACAGGCTTTGATTACATCGGTGAACCAACGCCGTACAGCACCAAGAATTCCTACTTCGGGCAGTACGACACAGCGGGATTTCCCAAGGACAGCGCGTATGTTTTCCGGGCAGAATGGACCGACTATAAGAAGTCACCGTTCGTGCATATTTTCCCGCACTGGGACTTCAACGAGGGTCAGCCCATCGACGTCAGGGTATGCTCCAATGCGCCGCGGGTGGAACTGTTCCTGAACGGGAAGTCGCAGGGGGCGTTCGACATCGACCATGCCCACGGGCAGAAACTCACTTCTGACTACGTCATTCCCTACCACAAGGGAGAACTGAAAGCGCTTGCATATGATGAGAACGGCGCCGTTATCGCAGAGGACATCGTGCGCTCATTCGGCGATGCGGCGCGGCTTGAGGCAGTTCCCGACAAGGCTGAACTGAACGCCGACGGCGAGGACCTGATTTATCTTGAGATAGCCGCTTACGACGAAAACGGCACATTCTGCGCAAATGCTGACAACCGCGTGAACATCGCGGTAAAGGGCGCAGGCAGGCTGCTTGGTATGGACAACGGCGACAGCACCGACCGCGACCAGTACAAGGGTACTTCGCGCCGTCTGTTTTCGGGCAGACTGCTGGCAGTCATCGGCGCGGCTGACCGCACCGGCGATATCGTGGTAACGCTGACTTCACCGGGACTCCCGGATAACACGGTGGTTCTGCGTGCGGTGCCTGCGGAGTTCGTTCAGGGGACTTCCTGCATTGAGAGCGCGCAGTCGGTTCCCACGGAATGCGGCAGGACTGACGAAATACCCGTCAGAAAGATAGAACTCTGCGCGGATACCCTGAAACTCACGCAGGAACAGCGCGAAACCACGGTGCGCACGCTGATACTCCCTTCAAATTCAGATTACGCGGACGATATCGAATACCGCGTGACGAATCTCAACGGCATCATAACCAACATCGCGGAGTGCACGGTTAACGCTGACAGAACAGTCACGGTACGCGCAAAGGGCGACGGTGAATTCTGGCTGCGCGCGATGTGCAAAAACGGAACGGACAGCTGCCATCTCCTTTCGGTGCTTCCGTTCACGGCTGAGGGGCTTGGCAGCGCGGTAACTGACCCGTACGAGTTCGTACCGGCAGGACTTTACACCCGTGCCAGCGACAATCTTGGCAACGGTGTGAACAGGGGTATCGGATTTGCATTCAGCGGGGAGTCGTGGGCTGCCTATGAGAATGTGGACTTCGGTTCCGCGGGTGCGGACACCGTGACGGTGCCCATCTGGGCCAATACCCTTGACCCTGTGGAAATACGGTTCTACGACGGCATTCCCGGTGAGGGAGGGGAACTGCTGGGCAGCTTCACATACCACAAACAGCCCGAGTGGATGGTGTTCAAGCCGGAAACATTCACGCTGCCTAAGGTGCTGCGCGGTGTGCATACATTCACTATGGTGGGCAACGCGGGGTACCAGGTCAGCGGGTTCACGTTCCAGCGCCGCAGCAGGGAATTCACCAGCAACAACGCCGTGGACGCAGAGCGTATTTACGGTGATAAATTCACAGTCGGCAGCACCAGCGTCACTGGCATTGGAAACAACGTGGTGCTGGAATTCGGAGAGTTCGACTTTACGCAGGAACAGCCTGCCGCGCTTGTTATCCGGGGAGCTTCCGCGCAGCCGCTGAACAGCATTCACGTCACGCTGAACGGCGAGCGCGTTCTCTGCGAATTCAGAACTGACAGCGCGGAAATCTGTGAAAGGAAATTCCCGCTAACCGGCGTATCCGGAAAGGTGAATGTTTCGTTCACATTCCTGCCGGGAAGCAACTTTGACTTTGAGTGTTTCAGGTTTGAAAAGTGAGCACATTCCCGCTGCTTGACATAATCGCTGGTTTGTTATATAATATTTCTATGGAACTATAGTTTGATTGGAGATTTTATATGTATATCAGCTTTGAATATTACCGCATATTCTATTATGTTGCAAAATACGGCAGCATTTCTCAGGCAGCGGAAGCGCTCATGAACAACCAGCCCAACATATCCCGCACCATAAAGAACCTCGAAAGCGAACTGAACTGCACCCTTTTCGTGCGCTCCCGCAAGGGCGTGGAGCTCACCCAGGAGGGCGAAAAGCTGTACACGCATGTCGCAGCAGCGGTGGAGCAGATACAGTACGGCGAGGAGGAGATATGCCTTGAGCGCACGCTCGCAAAGGGCGTCGTGACCATCGGCGCCAGCGAGATCGCGCTGCGCTGTTTCCTGCTGCCGGTGCTGAAGGATTTCAGGCAGAAGTACCCCGGTGTGCGTATAAGGGTGTTCAACCATTCCACACCGCAGGCTGTTTCAGCGCTGAAGCACGGGTTGGTGGACCTCGCGGTAGTCACCACGCCCACCAGCGACAGTGACCTCATCACGTCAAGGGAAATATGCGAGATACGCGAGGTGCCGGTGTGCGGAACGGCATTCCAGGAGCTTTCCGGCAGGCAGATATCGCTGTCGGAGCTTACGAAATACCCGCTCATTTCGCTTGTCAAGCAGACTAAGACATATGAGATATATTCCGAGTGGTTCAGGCAGAACAACTGCGTTTTTGCCCCGGATATCGAGGCTGCCACCGCAGATCTGATACTCCCCATGGTGAGGAACAACCTCGGCATTGGATTTGTTCCGCAGCAGTTTCTGGACGGATTTCCGCAGCAGGAGCTGATACTGCTTGATGTTAAGGAAGAAGTCCCCGCGCGGAAGATCTGCCTTTTAAAGCGAAAAAACCAGTCCATGAGCGCCGCAGGCCGTGAAATGGAGCGCATGATAATTAAATAAGGGAACCTC
>HF989500.1:12699-26869 GCA_000432175.1 Eubacterium sp. CAG:786 | reverse complement strand
GAGGAGGTTTGAAGAAGCAGGCGGTGTGCTATACACATTTTCACTCAAACAAGGTTTTTAGAGGTGACCATAAGGGAACCTATAGAACAAGCCCGTCAGGAAAGCTGCAGAAGCGCCCCCGACGGGCTTGTTGTTTACGGCTGTTGATTTATGCTCTTGACTTTAAGACGCGTTGCGGCTCTTGCGAGAGTCATCTGCGCTGCGTGGAATTCGCGAATGCTGCGTTTCTGGAGTATGGCTTCCTTGGCAGCAGCAGCGGCTTCGCGGGCGCGGTTGGCGTCTATCTCCTCCGGGCGCTCTGCGGAGTCCACCAGCACCAGCACCTCTCCGTCCTCAATTTTGACAAGACCTGAGGATACCGCTGCAATGCGGTCTGGCTCCCCGGGGACGCGATAGGTCATTATCCCCGGGACTACCGCGCTGATGATGTCGCAGTGCCCCGCAAGAATGCCGTACTGCCCGTCTGCCGTCGGGATTATCAGCGACTCGCAGTCGCCCTCATAGAACGTGTTTGAAGCCGCAAGGATATGCGTTTTGAATGTGTTCATAGCGCACCCCGCTTAAAGCTTTGCAGCCTTTTCGACTACATCGTCGATGGTGCCGACGTTGTAGAATGCAGCCTCCGGGTACTTATCCATTTCGCCCGAAACTATCGCCTGGAAGCCCTTTATAGTTTCCGTCAGCGGAACGTAAATGCCAGGAATGCCGGTGAATTTCTCTGCCACATGCGTAGGCTGCGCCAGGAAACGCTGTATCTTTCTCGCTCTTGTGACTACCTGCTTATCCTCGTCGGAAAGCTCGTCCATACCCAGAATAGCGATGATATCCTGCAGTTCGTTGTACTTCTGGAGTATTTCCTGTACGGTGCGGGCGGTTTCGTAATGCTCCGCGCCGACGATATCCGCTTCGAGAATTCTCGAGGTGGAAGCCAGCGGGTCTACTGCGGGGTAGATACCCTGTTCTGCTATTTTACGGCTGAGCACCGTTGTGGCGTCCAGATGGGTGAATGTCGTTGCAGGCGCCGGGTCGGTGAGGTCGTCCGCAGGGACGTAAACTGCCTGTACCGAGGTAACAGACCCGCTCCTTGTGGAAGTGATGCGCTCCTGCAGGGCGCCCATTTCCTCAGAAAGCGTGGGCTGATAACCAACCGCTGAAGGCATTCTGCCCAGCAGCGTGGAAACCTCAGAACCTGCCTGCACGAAACGGAATATGTTATCGATGAACAGCAGCACGTCCTTGTGCTGAACGTCACGGAAATACTCAGCCATGGTCAGCCCCGAAAGCGCCACGCGCATACGCACGCCCGGGGATTCGTTCATCTGCCCGAATACCAGCGCGGTCTTGTCGGAAACGCCGCTCTCGCGCATTTCGTTCCAGAGGTCGTTACCCTCGCGGCTGCGCTCGCCGACGCCGGTGAATACCGAATAACCGCCGTGCTCCATCGCAACGTTGTGGATAAGTTCCTGTATAAGTACAGTCTTGCCGACGCCCGCGCCGCCGAACAGACCTATCTTGCCGCCCTTGGGGTACGGCTCCAGCAAGTCTATTACCTTGATACCCGTTTCGAGTACCTGCGCCACCGGCTGCTGCTCATCAAATCCGGGAGCCTTGCGGTGTATTTCCCAGCGCTCACCGTCCGCGATGTCGACTTCTCCGTCGATAGGCTCGCCAAGCACGTTGAACATGCGCCCCAGGGTACGGTCGCCCACCGGCACGCTTATCGCCTTTCCGGTAGAAGTTACTTCCATTCCACGTGCGAGGTTTTCGCTTGCGCCCAGCAGTATGCAGCGTACCCTGTCCTTGCCTGTGTGCTGTGCGACTTCCATAACGCGCTGCTTTCCTCTTACGGTAACGGTCAGCGCTTCCTTTATCTTAGGCAGTTCGCCCGGAGCGAACCTGCAGTCTATAACTGGTCCTGAAATCTGTGTTATTTTACCTGTACTCAATGTCCGCACGCCTCCTCACTTTTCTTCTTTGCGAGCTTCCTCTTCTGCGCCTTTGCGCCGGAGGATATCTCGGTTATCTCCTGGGTTATCGCAGCCTGTCTTGAACGGTTATATTGCACTGACAGTTCACCCAGCAGCTTTTCTGCGTTCTGGTTTGCGGAATTCATCGCAGTCATACGGGCGTTCTGTTCCGCACAGAAGCTGTCTACCAGCGCGCTGTAAATATAGCCTGAAACATAACTCGGCACCAGCGTATCAAGCACCGCATTCACCGACGGCGTGAATTCAAACGGCTTTGTTATCGCCTTTTCGGTGGTGTTGTCTGCGAAAGTCCTGCGGTGGAACGGCAGAAGTCTTTCGGACTTCGCCTCCTCGAACATTCCGTTGCGTATATCGGTGTATACCACGAAAATCTTGCAGACTTCGCGTTTTTCGAACATCTCCAGCAGAATGGAGCTTATTTCCCTCGCGCGCTGCATCGTGGGGTTCTGCGCCGTGTAGAGAAAGCTGCGCTCCACCGGAATGCCGTGGTGCGCGAAATACTGCCTGCCGTATTCCCCGACGACGAACAGCTTGGTGTCCGGGTTGTCTTTCAGCAGTTTTTCAGCTTCGCGGATAACGTTCTGGTTGTACATTCCCGCAAGACCCTTGTCGGCGGTTACCACCAGGCAGGCGTAGGTGCCGGTCAGCGTGTGCATGCTGTCCTCGGGGTAGAAATACTGGCTCTCTACTTCCTTAGCGGTTCGGAAGATACGCTTTATCTCGCCCTTTATCGCTTCAAAATATGGGCGTGTGTGGTCGAGTTCTGATTTTGCCTTGCGCATTTTCGTGGAAGCTATAAGGTACATCGCGTTGGTTATCTTCTGAGTATCCCGGACGCTCTTGATGCGGTCCTTTATCTCTTTCGTATTAGCCATAGCGCACCGCCTTAACCGCCGTTACGCTCCAGAAAGCGCTGTGCGAATTCCAGCAGGGACTTTCTGTCCTCTTCGGTGGTTTCTCCCGTGCGGTCTATTTTATCGCAGAGGTCGGGGAGTTCCGCTGATGCAGCGTCCAGCATGTCACGGCTGAACTGCGGTATCTTATCCACCGCGATATCCTGGAATATATGCCCCATTGCCGCCGTCAGCAGAATTACCTGCTCGTGCTGCTTATAGGGATTATACTGCTTCTGACGGAGCAGCCGCATAAGTCCCTGACCGTAGCGGAGCTGCTTTTTGGTGGCCTCGTCAAGGTCGCTGGAGAATTGCATGAACACTTCCATTTCGCGGTACTGTGCGAGGTCCAGGCGGATAGCGCCGGTAGCCTTTTTCATTGCCTTTGTCTGAGCTGCGCCGCCTACACGGGATACGGAAAGCCCGACGTTGACGGCAGGCCGCTGACCGGAATGGAACAGGTCGCTTTCAAGGAATATCTGACCGTCCGTGATGGAAATTATGTTGGTAGGGATATACGCGGAAACGTCGCCTGCCTGTGTTTCGACTATCGGCAGGGCAGTCATGCTGCCGCCACCAAGCGCGTCGGAAAGGTGCGCGGAACGTTCCAGCAGACGTGAATGCAGGTAGAATACGTCGCCGGGGTACGCTTCACGGCCGGGGGAGCGTTCCAGCAGCAGGCTCAGGGTACGATAGGCAACCGCGTGCTTGGAAAGGTCGTCGTAAACTATCAGCACGTCCTTGCCGTGGTTCATGAAGAATTCGCCCATCGCGCAGCCGGAATACGGAGCGATGTACTGCAGCGTTGCAGAATCGCTGGCGGTAGCGTTGACGATTATCGTGTAATCCATCGCGCCGTGCTTGCGGAGGTTCTCGGCAAGCTGTGCCACCGAAGAAGCCTTCTGACCGATGGCAACGTAAATGCAGACAACGCCCTTGCCCTTCTGGTTAAGGATAGTGTCCAGCGCGATTGCTGTCTTGCCGGTCTGACGGTCGCCGATGATAAGCTCACGCTGCCCTCTGCCTATCGGGAACATGGAATCTATTGAAAGAAGTCCGGTTTCCATAGGACGGTTTACCGGCTGACGGTCGATGATGCCGGGCGCGGGGTTCTCGATGGGGTAGTAATCTTCCTGCGCCACCGGACCTTTGCCGTCCACAGGCTCGCCAAGGGCGTTGATAACGCGCCCCAGGAACGCTTCTCCCACCGGAATGCCGGCTACTTTTTTTGTGCGGCGCACTATGCTGCCCTCGGTTATTTCGCTCTCGTCGCCGAATATAACGCAGCCTATCTCGTCCTCTTTAAGGTCGAGTATCATGCCCTTTATTCCACATTCAAACAGCAGAATTTCGCCGTATTCAGCGTCCTCAAGTCCGCTTATTGTCGCAATTCCGTCGCCGACGGTGAGCACTGTGCCGACTTCCTCGTCCCTGGGTATAGGCTCAAAATCCTCGATAGCCTGACGTATCATCGGCAGAACGTCCTGCTTGCCGCGGATAGCTTCGGAAATGCTTTCCTTGAGCTGCTTTGCGCGACCCTCGGCGCTCCAGTCGAATATGCGGTCGAGGTTCCACTTGTAGGTGGAAGTTCCTATTTCGATGCGGAAGCCGTCGCGCACGCTGTCGTCCTGCCTGGGGATAACGGCGACTGCGGCGTTGTATTTCTTCTCCAGAAAATCCTGGACCTTTTTCAGCTGTTCGTCCGTGGGAGTTTCACGGCTGTAAACGAACGCTTCGACCTCGACTTTTCTGATCTCGTGTTCTGTCATCAGTCATTACTCCTTTCCGGAATCATCAAAGCTGTCGTATGCGCTGCCAGCAGGTACAAGCAGCTTGTCCACTGCGGCAGACACCATTTCCTCGATCTGCGCGTTTGCTTCCTGGAGGACCTTGTTTTTCTCTGCCTGAGCGGCTTTTCTGGCGTCGTCGATTATGCGCTGCTTTTCCTGCTCGGCGTCCTCAATGTGGGACCTGGCAGCGGTTTCAGCGTCAGCCATAGCCTTTTTCTTGATGTCTGCTGCTTCCTCCTGAGCCTTTTCGATAAGCCCGGAGTACTTCTGCTGTTCGGCTTCTGCGGAGGCAAGCCTGTCATTGGCGGCCTTGTCCATGTCCTTGTAGTAAGCCTCGCGCTTTGCCATGAAATTCTTGACCGGCTTGTAAAGCAGCAGCCACAGTCCGCCAGCCAGAATGATGAAATTGAACAGATGCAGCAATATCTGCTGCCAGTCTACATTCAGAGGGATTCCCATAAAATTACCCCCTTACAGTACGAAGATGATGAGTATTGCAACTACCAGGGCGTAAATGATCGCGGTCTCGATGAATACCAGACCAAGCATCATGTTGGTGCGTATCTTGTCTGCAGCCTCGGGCTGACGTGAAATTCCCTCAGAGGACTTCGCAGTTGTAAGGCCCATGCCTATGCCTGCGCCGCAAGCTGCGATACCAACGCAGATACCTGCTGCGATTGCCTTGCTGCCGGTGGAATTATCGGAATTTGTCTGAACCTCTTCTGAAACGCTTGCGCCTTCAGCGGGGGCAGACTCGGGCTTGTCAGCCGCAGCGAAAGCCACCAGGCTGCACAGTGCGCATACCATCAGCGCAACGATACCGCATACTACTAACTTCTTTACAGATCTTTTCATGGTTGTTTCCTCCATAACTATTGTTCAGTGTGTTATTTGTTTGTCGCTTTGGTTTTGATTTTCTTGATCGGCGGCTCGGAGACCTCTCCGTAGAACATCGCCGTCAGCATTGTGAGTACATACGCCTGGATAAGCGCATGCAGCAGCGTAAACATTATTCCCACGAAAACCGGGAGAACAAAACTCAGGCTGATGTTGTAATAAACAAGCTCCGTGACCAGCAGACCGCTGAGCAGCGCGCCGAAAAGACGGAAGCTCATTGAAATGGGCAGCGAGAACTCCTTGAGGGTCCTCCCCACGCCCTTTATCTTTGCGCCCGCGATACCTCCGCTGAGGATAACCAGATAGGACAGGCAGCCCAGCATTATCGCCGCATTGATATCCGATAACGGCGCGGGTAATGAGATCGTTCCTCCCACAGTGGTCGGCGCCTGTATTCCGAAAAGCTCGAAGAGCGTTCCCACGAAGATGTAAACGCCAGCCGCGAAAACATACGCCCCCAGAAATGTGTTTTTGTGAGGGCTGCTGGTTTTTGCGAGGTTGTCGAAAAATCCGACAAGCTGTTCGAGCGCCATCTGGAATTTACCCGGGACCATTTTAAATCTCGGTATGACGAATATGCGGATCAATACCGCTGCAAGAAGCAGCACGCCGCATACTATCAGCGATGATATGTACGCCGGATTTACATCCTTTATTCCAAACAGGCTGACCTTGTTTGTACCGTGCAGCACTGCGTCGCGCATGACTACCTTGATGGACTCGCTTTCTCCGCTGCTGCCCACAACGAGCGCCGCGACAAGAACCACAGCCATCAGAGCCACCCATACGACGATGAACACCGCACGTTTTCTTTTGCTCATATTGTATCTCCTTTCTGTCTGTATCTATATATTATCCGCATTTCGCGGTTATTGTAATTTCTCCTGCTTTTCGTGTATGAACATCAGGAAGAAGCTTACTGAAAGCAACCCGCAGCATACCCAGATGATAGCGTGACCTATCATCGTAGACAAAACGCTGCCTATGCCGGCACCCGCTGCAAATACCCCGATGACTCCGAAATAAGTCAGCGACTTTATAAGCGTTTCGCGGTCGTGATTGCGCAGATAAGCGCACAGCGATTCCATACCGCTGCGCATGTTTCCTATGCACATCGTGCTTGCATACGGCTGCCCGTGTATCTTGTGGAATGTCTGTACCTGCAGCGCACATACGAACGATACAAGCGCATTCGCCAGCGGGTCGAGATATTCCGGGATAAAACCTACTATAAATAATAGCGCTATCTCTTCTATCAGAACTATCTGCCGCCAGTGTATCTTTTCCTGTTTGCGGTAATGTACATGCACCAGTTCCGCTACCGCAATTCCCAGCAGGAACGACAGCACCGGCACGAGGTACTTGGTCACCGTGCCCCATTCTCCGCGGAAAAGCGCCGCGGACATCAGCACGATGTTGCCTGTCTGGGCGTTTGCGAAAACTCCACCCCGACAGCAGTATGTATACGCGTCCTGAAATCCTCCTGAAAGGATTATGAACACTGCCGACCGGAACTTGTCAGACATCTGTCCCTGGAAGCCTTTACTCATAATGTGCGACCTCCTTTTGCGTACTGAACAGTTAAGCTGTAAAAATTTACATGCTCTTTCACCGATTATATTATAATACTACTTCAAAAAAAAGAAAAATCTAAATTTGAGATGATTTCTATATCATTTTGACATGCGCAATTCAATTGCATGCAATTATTATATGCTTTAAATCAAAAAAGTCCCCCTTAGATATAAAGCAGGGGCGCAGATCGTAATGACCTGCGCCCGTATGTTTATTCAACGTTTTTAAGCGCTTCGCTCTTTGAAACCTTCGATACCTTCCGCATCTGGAGAAGTGCAACGACGATATAGCAGCCAAGCCCCGTGAGGAACATGATAAGATATGTCATCGGACTTATCGAAAGCGGGAGATATCCAGTCATCATGGTGTAAAGATATCCGCTGAAGATCGCTTTCATTGCAAGGTCGATGAACGGTATCGAAATGACAAGTCCCAGCAGGACTGCGATAGTCGTGGAAGCAATATACAGCGCCGCGATCTCGCCGTTTCTGAACCCTAGTATCTTAGTCATCGCAATGGACTGGAAATTCCTCTCGATGACCTGCTTGCAGAGTACATACACAACTATGATGAAGAACAGCGCTCCGAACCACTTTATCAGTCCCATCATTCCACCCATGGAAACCATCAGCTGTGTGGAAAGCTTTGTGTAGTCGCTTGCGGTGATGACCGTCGCAACATCGTCGTCCGGGAGTTCAGGCAGCGCCTTGTCTGAGAAATACCCGGTGAAATAGCTCTCTGAGTTGCCGAATGTGCGGTTGAAATCGTCGATATTCATGAATATCGCCAGCGAGGACTCATAGTCGTAAACGCCGGCAATTTCCAGCGTGTATGAGGTGTCGCGCTTGTACTTTTCGTCAAGTGTAATCGTGTCGCCGGCATTCAGCCCGAATTTCACGCTGACGCCTGTAGAAACAAGTACCTTTCCCTCGGGTATCTCAGCGGGAATATAACTGCTGTCCTTGATCTTGCCGTAAACCGTTATGCTGTCCGTCAGAAAGCCGGGCTTGGTGTAGTCATAGGAAGCCATCGCGAATTTTTCCGCGCCGGCGTCGGTGACTTCCGCAGCCTCGTCGCAGTCATAGAGAACATACTGATATTCGCTTATCATGTCCCTTGTGACGATATTCTGGTATTCGTTGAGCATTCTCGGCATCATATCTCCGAATGCTATCAGCACCGAACCGAACAGGATTCCGATTATCATAACGATGTATCCGGGCAGGTTGGTGAAGAAAATACGCAGGCTGAACCTTGTCCTGAACGGAATTTTGGTATTCAGGCGCATTGCCTTTTTGCTGTGGTTCTTTCTGAGGTCGTGCCGCAGGAACTTCAGCGGGCTGAGCTTCAGCTTGGAAGTCAGCACGATAATGTTTATAAGCAGCATGAGCGCTATCGGGACTACAGTCGAGAGAATGAAAGCCGAAGCGTCCCACACGGTCTGATAGTCGGTGAGCGAGTAGCTTCCGCGGTAAAGGTCAACGCAGTAATCCTTGAGAACGGTGTAACCGAGGATATTTCCGACGATGGCAGCCACGAGCGTCACTATTATCGGGAGTATCATGTAGTGGCGTATCAGCTCGCCCTTTGTGTAGCCGGAGGCGCGCAGCGTGCCGATAACTCCGGCTTCGGAGGTTATGGTGTTGGAGATAGTCACGGCGAAAATGAACGCGATAAGCGCGATCATCATATAGCACATCACCATCGCGCCGGCTTCGTCACCGCCGATATCATCTATCGAGAATGTCACAGCCTGGTTGAGATATCGCGGAATGTAGTTATCCACCGCGATGATGTTCGTTTTGTCGATCTCGTTTTCGAATTCCTCGTCAGCGGGCATCTCGAAATCAGTTCCGTTGAGTTCAGCGTCTGCAGCGTCCTGGACGATACCCCAGAGGAAGTCGTCCAGTTTAACGGAAAGGTCCTCTCTGCGGGGCTTTTCCACCTGGCTGATGTAGTGGTCGATAAGTTCCTGCTCGGACGGAGTATCAGCTTCCGTGCCGGTGAGGGTGGCTCCTACAGCGCTTTCAATAAGGGAAAAGGCGTAATCGTCGATATCCACTGACAGCGCGTCTTTGGTGGGTTTTTCGCCGGTGGTCATGTAAAGCTGCGCATATTCCGCAGCGCCTGTCTGAACGGCTTCAGATATTTCAGTCAGCTTTTCCTCAGCTGATTTCTTGTATATCTCGCCGTATTCCTCGCCTGCTTTTTCAAGTTTGTCGGTGAGGGCTTCTACCTGCGCCCTGACTATCGCCTCGTCGTAGTCGGTCAGCTCGTCCTTTACTATGTCAAGGAACTTGTCGGAACGCTCCGCAGCCTCGATGTCGTCCACCGGGGAAGTACTGTAGAGCCACGCATAGTTGTATTCCATATTGTGGCTGCCCCCTGCGTCAAATCCGGCTTGGGTCATTACGGCAATGGAGAAGTTCACCGAGTCGAACATGGAGTCTGTATTGTTTTCGAAAAGCGTGCTGTAGTCGGGCAATGCGACCAGCCCGGTTATGGTGAGCGCCTTTTTGTTGAGGGTTATCTTGTCTCCGGCGCTGATGTCGTTGTTCTTTGCGAATACGCGGTCGATGGCGATTTCGTTTTCAGCTGCGGGGAATTCACCGCTGAGCAGGCAGGGTGTGTTCACCTTGTCGTCCTGGCAGAAAACACGTATCACTGCGCCGTTTTCGGCAGCTTCCTCGTCAAAATAGAAGTTGTCGTAAAGTTTCATGGCGCCCTTTTCTTCAAAAGTGGAGCGCATTTCGTCCGGCATGGGCTTGTCAAGAGTTATGTGCCCGTCCTCGAGGGTGTATTTGTCAAAGCTGTCGTAATACGCCTGCTTGAGACTTTCGTTGGATACCCTCATGCCGGAGCATATTGAAATCAGCAGCACCATCATAATAAAGATGGCAGCGTATTTTCCGGCGTCCTTTGCAAGTTCCCGGGGGAGGCGTTTGTTAAGTGGATTTCTCATCGTCACCCTCCATTACCAGTCAAGCTCGTCGGCAGTGAGTTTGTGCTCGTTCACGACTACTTTTCTTATCATGCCGTCGCGGAGTTTCACAACCTTGTCAGCCATATCCTTTATCGCTTCGTTGTGCGTTACCATGATTATCGTGGTGTTGTATTTCTGGTTGACTGTTTCGATGAGCTTCAGTATTTCCTTGGAGGTGTTGTAATCCAGCGCGCCGGTAGGCTCGTCGCAGAGCAGTATATCCGGATTTTTGACGATGGCGCGGCCGATAGAGCATCTCTGCTGCTGACCGCCGGAAAGCTGCGACGGAAGCTTGTGACGGTGTTCGTAAAGTCCCAGGGTTTTCAGGATATCGTCAACGTCAAGCGGGTTATCGCTGAGGTACGCGCCGGTTTCCACGTTCTCCTTGATATTGAGGTTGGGGATAAGGTTGTACATCTGGAATATGTAACCGAGGTGTCTGCGACGGTAATCCGTGAGAGCCTTTTCTTTTATGTTCTCTATCTTCTCGCCGTTTATGGAGATAAACCCGCTGTCCGCGTCGTCTATTCCGCCTATAATGTTGAGCAGGGTAGATTTACCGCTGCCGGACGGACCCAGCAGCACGCAGAATTCTCCCTTTTCAACGCCGAAGCTTATTCCTTTCAGCACATCGACCTTGCCGTCGCCTGCGCCGTAGCTCTTTTTAATGTCGCTGATCTCAATAAACATAGCCACTTTCCTTTCGTAATTACCTATACACGTGAACGATTGTTCATATGTTCATTATATCATTTTCTGTTAAAAAGTCAATACATTTTAGCGGAAAAACGACATAAGCGGTGCATATTTGTATAACTGAACAATGAGTTAGGCTGCGCTAACGGGCTTGAATGTTAAATTTACACAACAGAAATACCGGGCGCAGACGCACCCGGTAGTCTATTGTTATCATTTTTCCAGCATGATTATCTTATTGGAGATGTTCCGGACGAGCGGGATCTTTCCGAGCACTTTATATACAGGGGCAAATTCAGCCATACCCTCTGTAAGGCTGTGTTCCTCGTCAAATCTGAAATCCGGAAGCAATTCCGCGAGCGCCTTTCCGTTCTTTATACCCCAGGTGAATTTTGCCTTGCTGCCTTCGATGGAGCGCTCCTTGACGCGCTTTGCAACTGTGGGGTTCATTATTTCAACAAGCACTGTGGCATGCTCGAAACGCTTGGAAATAACATCGAAAATCTTCTTTACATCTGCTTCGGAAAGGTACATCGTCAGCCCCTCGATTATTACCAGCGCGGGGACGTTGGTTTCCTTTATTTCGCCGCTCCAGTCGTCCATTGCGGACATTGCTACCTGGGTTATTTTTTCTGTGGGCTGCAGTATTTTTTTGCGCACCGCTATGGTTTCCGGCAGGTCGAGGTTATACCAGTGTGAGTAGCCTTTCATGCGGTAGCAGCGCGTATCCAGACCGCAGGCGATGTTCACGGCGACTGCGTTTTTGTGCCCGGCGAGGAACTTTTTTGCCAGTCTGTCCAGCACTATCGTGCGGGCTATAACGCCGTCATGCATGGCAGAATCCTTGTCGGCAAGCGAGAAATCGTAGTCCAGCTTTTCGATTATTTCAACGGCTTTTCTGTCGATTATCGCGCCGCGGGTCCTGGTTTCCTTTGCGCGTGCGTAAATCGTCTGGAGCATTGTTTCCGGTACGCCGGAAAGCGCATTTTCTTCTTTCATTTTTGTTCTCTCCTCTGGTTATTGGTATTTCCACTGTTCTGTGCACAGCTGCATGTCTGCCATGTGCTTGTAGATGCCTCCCGCTTTCTTCAGCTCTGCAGGGGAGCCGCATTCTGCGACTTTGCCGTCTTTCAGCACTACTATCTTATCCACGCCGTCAACTGTGCGCATTCTGTGTGCGATTATCATAACGGTCTTGTTCCTGATAAGCTTCGAAATCGATTCCTGAATGAGGGATTCGTTGTCAACGTCCAGCGAAGCGGTCGCTTCGTCCATGAGGATTATCGGCGCGTCCTTAAGAAATGCTCTTGCAATGGATATCCTCTGTCTTTCGCCTCCGGAAAGCTCCGAACCGTTTTCACCGATCATACTGTTCCATTTGTCGGGCATTTTCTCCACGAATTCCTCGCAGTGCGCGAGTTTCGCAGCCGCCATTACCTCTTCGTCCGTTGCGTCTTTTTTGCCTATGCGGATATTCTCCATGACCGTGTTGTTGAACAGCGTTACGTCCTGGAAAACTATCGAATAGAGCGACAGCAGCTTTTCGGGGTCTGTCTTGGAAACGTTCATGCCGCCGACTGTGATGCTTCCCTTGTTGTTGTCCCAGAACCTTGCCGCAAGCCGTGAAACTGTTGTCTTACCGCCTCCGGACGGCCCGATGAGCGCGGTGACTTCGCCCTGCTTCGCGGTAAAGCTAACGTCGGAGAGCACCTGCTCGCCGTCCTTGTAGGAAAATGCAACGTGGTCGAAAGCTATATCGTAACCCTTGTTGTCCAGAGTCTCACGGCCGGTCTGCTCCTCGTGGGACAGGATCTCGTCCATACGGCTGCAGTTGACTTCAATGCTTATCATAGCTGACAGATTCTGCAGCGCTATCTGCAGCGGCTCGTACATTCTTGTTACCACCAGCAGGAACATGAAGAAAGTAAGCACGTCTATTTCGCCCTTGACGAGCAGCGCGCTTCCCACAACTGCCACAGTGCCCATGCCGAGTTTGAGTATCATCTGCGCGGAGCACACGAACGCCGCGTTTGAAAATTCCGCAACGATGGAGTGGTTCTCTACAGCCTTTATCTTTTTATTCAGCCCCTCGGAGTAGGTGGCGGTCATATTGTAGGAACGCAGGTCGCGTAACGTTTCAAGCTCCTCCTGAATGCCGTCCAGGCAGTCGAGTTTGTATTTCATGGTCTTGTTGTGAACTCTGTTCATTACTTTCTTTGAGGAAAGCACGATTATCAGAGCCACCGGCATCACCCATACAGCCGCCAGCGCCATTTTCCAGTTAAAGAAGAAAAGGCTGATGACTACGATTGTTGTGGAGAACATCGCTCCGGCAAATTCGGGAATAAAATGCGAGGAAGCCGTTTCGATGGAAGCGCAGTCGCTCATGATGGTGTTCGTGAGGTCTGCGAGATCTTTCTTTCCAAAGAATGAAAGCGGTATTTTTCTCAGCTTTTCCGCGAGGGTCCTGCGCCTTACGCCGCTTTCTATGTATGTCGAGAGGAACGTAGCGCGGTACTGTATGACGGTAGAACCTGCGATGAGAAGCAGTACTATAACGATAGCCGCGATGAAGAAGCCGAACTTCCCGCGCGGAAGTTCGCCGTCAAGCAGATATGAGGACAACATGTAAAGCAGTCCCACCGGAATCATGAGGATCACGTTGGAGAGCGTAACGGCGGCAACTGCGCGTATCATTCCCTTTGCGCCCTTGTCTGAAAGCGCGTATTTATGCTTTAATTTTTCAGTGAGTTTCATTTTACACGCCTGCCTTTCCGACCTGCCAGCTGACAGATCTGTTGTATTCGTTCCACATGCGGCTGTAGACGCCGTTTTTGGCGATCAGCTCGCTGTGAGTTCCGCTTTCTGCGATCTTTCCGTCTGCCAGTACGCAGATGCGGTCGGCATTGGTTACGGTGGAAAGTCTGTGTGCGATCATTATAACGGTCTTGTCCTTTGACAGCTTTTCAAACGCCTGCTGTACGAGCATTTCGTTATCAGGGTCGGCAAACGCCGTGGCTTCGTCGAGAATGAGTACGGGCGCATTCTTGAGGAACGCCCTCGCGATGGAAAGGCGCTGGCACTCGCCGCCGGAAACGTAAATCCCCTTGGAGCCTATCATCGTGTTCGCGCCGTCCGGGAACTTCTCGATTATATCCATGCACTGCGCGTCCTTTAGCGCCTGCATTACCTCTTCATCGGAAGCGTCGGGTCTGCCCATTCTCACGTTGTCGAGAATGCTCATCTTAAGCAGCCTGCTGTCCTGGAAAACGTAAGAAACATACTGCATCAGTTTGTCTGGTGGGATTTTCCTTACGTCGGTGCCGCCTATCTTTACGGAACCGCTCT
>HF989500.1:10038-12665 GCA_000432175.1 Eubacterium sp. CAG:786 | reverse complement strand
TTACCGCCCCAGAAACGGGCGATGAGCGAAGCCAGTGTGGTCTTACCGCCGCCGGACGGACCAACAAGCGCGATATGTTCCCCGGCGCTGACATTGAACGTAATTCCGTCAATTGCGTTGTTTTCAGAGTTGCCGTATGAGAAAACGACGTTTTCAAGGCTGATGGACGGGTCAGCGGGGGAAGCCTCCTTGTCGGGGCAGGGGAGGGGTTCCATTTCAAGAACCTCGTGTACTCTGCTGAGGGCGTCGTCAACTATCATCTGTGACTCGCCGGCGTAAGCGACTTTCATCATGGTGACAGTCAGCACGGAGGTTATCATCATGTAGAAAAGCAGGTTGAGTATAAATTCATCGGTTACGCCCTGACCAGTGAGCGCGAACGCCGCGATGATGAGCGCCGCGAATATCGCATTCGAAGCGGTCGTGAATGCCACCATGGGCAGCATCATGTTTTTGGTGTAACCGAGGGTCCACTTTTCGTATTCGTCAATGGCAGCCTTGAAACGTTTGAATGTGTACACGGTCTGACCGAACGTCTTTACGACGGGGATGCCCCTGACATATTCAACGGCTTCCGCAGACATGGTTTCAAGGGCGTTCTGGTATTCCTTCATATCCTCAGCCATTTTCGGACCCATCATGAGGGTACCCATGAGTATGAACGCGATCACTGCGGGGATAAGGCTGATAAGTCCCAGCCGCCAGTCGAACACCATCATCATGGCAAGCAGACCTATCGGGGTCGCGAAAGATACCGCCTTGTCAGGCAGATTATGCGCAAGGAATGTTTCGGTGGCGGAAGAGCAGTCGGTTACTATCTTGCGTATCTTTCCGGTGCCCTCTGCTTCAATGCAGCCAAGCGGAAGTTTCATGATGTGGTCCATCATGCTGATACGCATGTTTGCCTGCACCCTGAACGCCGATTTGTGCGAGCACATGAGCGCTGCGATATAGAACACCATGGAAAGCAGCGCAAACCCCACAGCTTCCCAGCCGTATCTGCTGATATTGACAGCCCCGGAGAAGTTCGGACGAACCTCAAGCACCTCTTTGACTATGCGCCAGATATCATAGAATGGAATCAGGGCTATCCATGCGCTGATGGCAGCCAGTGCCATCGACGCATATGTCAGGTATTTGTGATTGCCTGCATAGTCCATCAGCACCGCTAATGATTTCTTTTTCTTTTGTTTCACAACTAGACCTCCTCATATTCATCAAGTTAGACAAAGCTAACTTGTATGCTTGAAAAAAGCAGTGAAACCACTGCCTTTAAAGTGAACTTAAAACCTTGTTCCATCCTGCAAAATTGAATTCCCTGACAGACTTCATGAATTCATTGGCTTCGTCATATGGTATTTCGTGGGAGACAACTTCGTATATGTACTGCCAGCCTGACCTGCACACGACGTGAATGAAAAAGTCGCTGACCCCGGTTTTACCTCTGGAATATTGCTTCACGAATTTCTTGTAGTAATTCTCTTCGATTTCCGCGAGGCTGTCGAAATAGTGTTCGTATTCCGTCCCTGCGGAATTGCAGAAAATAAGCCGGAATGCGTCGAAATTGTCGTATATGTATTTCAGCACATTCTCGGTGCCTTCGCTGCCCATATCTGCGGCAGTTTCGGGGTTTCCGCAGACGGAAGCTTCGCTTATGCCGCCGAGATAGAGCTTCATAAGTCCGTCTGCAGCAGGCTTGACCACGGCTGTAAACAGCCCCGATTTATCCCCGAAGCGCGTATATATCGAATTGGTACTCACTCCGCTGTCTGCTGATATGCGCCGCAGATTTGCATTATGGAACCCATATGTCAGGAACTCTTTCTTTGCGCTTTCGAGCAGCGCCTCTGTAACTCCTGCCGTTTCTTGTCTCATAACATATCCCTCTCATAAAATAACACGGTTATTATAACATGGTTATTTTATTTTGTCAATACCTTTATGGCATTTTGTTCAAAAAATATGTATGATAGGAGAAAGCTGTCCGGGATTTGTCGTATCAGGATACCCGTGAAAATATCAGAGCCGCACAATCAAATGTGCGGCTCTGACTATAATGGAGAAAATGACGTGGTTTGTCTGATTACTTCATGAAGCTGAAAGCATTCTTTCCGGGATAAACCGCGCTTGCGCCAAGCTGCTCCTCAATGCGGATAAGCTGGTTGTACTTAGCGGTACGCTCGCTTCTGCTGGGTGCGCCGGTCTTGATCTGGCAGGTGTTCAGTGCAACTGCAAGGTCAGCGATTGTGGTGTCCTCAGTTTCACCGGAGCGGTGGGAAGCTATAGCTGTGTACCCGGCCTTGTGAGCCATCTTGATGGCTTCCAGGGTCTCGGAAACGGAACCGATCTGGTTCAGCTTGATGAGAATGGAGTTGCCGCAGCCCAGGGAAATACCCTTGGAAAGGCGCTCGGTGTTTGTTACGAACAGGTCGTCGCCAACCAGCTGTACCTTGCCGCCGAGTTCCCTGGTCATGATCTGCCAGCCCTCCCAGTCCTCTTCGTCAAGGCCGTCCTCGATGGAGTAGATCGGGTACTTTTCGCAGAGCTGCGCCCAGTGTGCCACCAGTTCAGCGGAGGTGAAATCCTTGCCGGACTTGGGCAGGTGATACTTGCCCTTTTCGCCGCTC
>HF989500.1:1699-10018 GCA_000432175.1 Eubacterium sp. CAG:786 | reverse complement strand
CTCTTCCACTCGGAGGAAGCTGCGTCCATTGCCAGCACGAAGTCCTCGCCGGGCTTGTAGCCAGCCTTTTCTACTGCGCTGAGGATATACTGGATAGCTTCCTCGTCGCTTGCAAGGTCAGGAGCGAAGCCGCCCTCGTCGCCTACGGAAGTAGCAAGTCCCTTGCTCTTGAGCAGCGCAGCCAGTGCGTGGAATACCTCGGTGCACCAGCGCAGACCCTCGGTGAAGCTCTTTGCGCCTACAGGCATGATCATGAATTCCTGCACGTCTACGGTGTTTGCAGCGTGCGCGCCGCCGTTGAGGATATTCATCATCGGCACGGGAAGTCTGTTTGCATTCACGCCGCCAAGGAAGCGGTACAGCGGGATATCAAGGGAAGTTGCAGCGGCTCTTGCGCATGCGATGGAAACAGCCAGGATAGCGTTTGCGCCAAGCTTGCTCTTGTCCTTTGTGCCGTCTGCGTCGATCATTGCCTTGTCGATGGCGTAGATGTCGGAAGCGTCCATGCCGATGATAGCTTCGCGGATAACTGTATTAACATTGTTCACAGCCTTGGAAACGCCCTTGCCGCCAAAGCGGGACTTATCGCCGTCGCGGAGTTCCAGCGCCTCGAATTCGCCGGTGGAAGCGCCGCTGGGTGCCACGCCGCGTGCAATAGTGCCGTCAGCGAGCCATACTTCTGCTTCTACTGTGGGGTTTCCGCGGGAGTCGATGATCTCGCGGCCGATGACATTTTCGATTTCAAGATAATTCATGTTGAGTACCTCTCTTCTTATTTTATCCGCAACAGCGGAGTTCTTGCATTATTATTCCTGTTTTGCGGGGCTGTATTCATCGGCCGGCCGCCGTTCTGCGCACCAGATCAACGGCATGGCCAATGACTTATTCTCATTCGGTTAGTGTATCCTAACCACAAACTATTATAGCATACATTCCGGATAATTGCAACTGACATAACGCACGATAATATTTCAACAGGTTTGTGTATCGTGAACAAATACACAGTAAACTCTGGTGTATTGAAATAATCTCAGCCAAGCGCGCAGTCAAGGCTCATCATTATCACAAAACCAGCGGCAAATGCTATGGTTCCGATGTTGGAATGCGGTTCACCGGACATCTCCGGGATAAGTTCCTCGACGACGACGTATATCATTGCGCCCGCTGCGAAGCTCAGCAGATACGGGAGCACAGGCACCACCAGCCCGGAAAGAAGCACCGTCAGCACGGCCGCAGCAGGTTCCACGGCGCCGGACAGTGTTCCCAGCAGGAATGCTTTCCCTTTGTCCATTCCAGAGGAACGCAGCGGCAGCGAGATTATGGCGCCCTCAGGGAAATTCTGTATCGCTATTCCCAGCGAAAGCGCCAGTGCGCCTGCGGCAGAGATGTTCGCGCCGCCGCTGGAAAGCCCCGCATATACCACGCCCACTGCCATTCCCTCGGGAATATTATGCAGCGTGACAGCGAGAAGCAGCATGGTGTTTTTGCTGAGGGAACTCCTGCTGCCCTCCGGCGTGTCTGAATTCATGTGCATGTGCGGTATCACGCGGTCAAGCAGAAGCAGGAACAATATGCCGAGAATGAACCCTCCAGCCGCCGGCAGAAAGCTGAGCCTGTCCATATCCGCTGATTGTTCCATTGCCGGTATCAGCAGGCTCCATACCGAAGCCGCAGTCATTACTCCGGCTGCAAACCCGGTCAGGCTTCTCTGCACAAGGTAGTGCGGCTGCCGCCTCATGAAAAAAACGCAGGCGGCGCCTGCAGTCGTGCCGATAAATGGTATCAGAATTCCGTATATTATTTGTGTATGCATTGACTTCCTCCTTTTGTGGTTAGTCTGAACTAATTATAACACAGTCACGTTTATCTTGCAATAGTCTGATAAAGTAAGAATATCATCTTTGTAAGTATTGACTAACTGCATGGCGTGCACTAAGAATTTTTCGCTGAATTACACAAATATTCAACAATGCTGTTGACAAAAAATCTGTTTGGATTATCATATGGTAAGCTCACTGACAGCTGTTTCAACAAGCAGGAGGATATCCGGACTTTCTTTGAGAACCAGCTGAAATGGTGCGGGGTGGATTATTTTGACTTTTACCTCATCGTGCTCAGGGTGCGGGGAATTACCCGAAGTTCAAGGCATGCAGGGCTTATGAAACCGCGCTCGTTCAGCGGATTGAGAAAATGAAAAAAATCCAAGTGACGCGCTGAATAAAGCTGGGTGTAACAAAATCACACCCGTGAGCGCTCTTGTATGAGCACGTCAACTGAATAACGCAACAGCGGAGGCAATGATAATCTCCGCTTTTGTGCTGTTCCGTGTTGACAATACACAGCTTTTGTGATATAATTTCATATAACAACTTTCGATGTCGGAGGAATGCCACAATGCCGGAATATTCACTGAAATACCACGCGATAAAAGGCGCTGCAAAGCTTTTCGGATCCAAAAGGAAGCTGAAAATATCTGCTGACGGGATATGCGAAAAATACGGTAAGAAATCGCGGGTCATTTATGTTCCGGATAAGACGTTTTCCCCGGAACTCACATTTGAGATGAAGAACGAGAACTTGTATGTCTTTTCACTCATAAGGCACAGGCAGAAAAGGGAAGACGCCATTATGTTCATTCCCGGTGGCGGAATGTTCAGTTATCCGGACGGCTGGGACTACAAGTTCTTTGAGGAACTTGCGCTGAGGACCGGCAGAGATGTGATAATTCCGTATTACCCGCTGTGCCTGTACGGTTCGATAGACCTGTCGCTTGATATGATATACTGGCTGTTTCAGCGGATTATCGCGGAATATGGCGTGGAGAACGTTGCAGTCGCGGGCTGTTCAGTTGGGGGTAATCTCGCGCTGGGCCTTGTTTCGCATATCAACGCCAAAAACGATGGCGTGCCCATGCCGGAACGGCTGTATGTTTCCTCTCCGATGATGTGTATTTATTCGCAGGAAGAGCGCGAACACGCCATGCAGCTTGACAAAACTGATCCTTTCATTCCCGCGGAGTGGCTGGATACATTCCGCGACCTTATCACCCACGGAAAGGAACTTCCGGATTATATGCTATATCCACAGCTTGGAATTTATGACGGTCTTGACCGGGCGCACGTCTGCTTTGCGGATTGCGAGGTGCTTTATTCGATGTGCGGCAGCCTTGTGTCGCGGCTGGAAAGCGCCGGTGTTGAAGTCGCGCTGGAAGTGGGAAAAGGGCTGTTTCACGGCTACCCGGTGAAGAACAATGTCAGGGAGGCGCACGACGGTCATATCAATATGTTACGTTACCTGGTATGACGCGCGTTTTGTGAGAAGATAGAACGTCTCCGGCGCTGTCGGAAAGTACGGCAAGACTTCTGCGCAGGCCGCACTGAGATTTCTGCTGCAGAGCGGCTCGGGTTATATCGACACCGGAAAGAGCCTGTTTTTCTCGCACCGCGACCCTGAGATCGTTGAGTGGTTCATGTCTATAGTCTGGTCACCTCTAAAAACCGGGCGCAGCCGCTATCAGCCGTGCCCGGTTCTTTTATTTGACTGACTGCTGAGGCGCCCTGCGGCAGTTCTCCAGAAGATCTGTCAGCTGGGCTATCGGCACGAAGAATGCTTCTCCATTTCGATGACCATAAGCGCCTTGTTTCCCCAGTCGTTGATGGTTATGCGGCGTATCGTCGAGCCCTTGTCAGCCTTGGTGTTGATCGACTTCAGCAGGTCGTCCATGCGGACAAATCCGTGTATCCTGCCGCTGCTGCTGGTCCGGAAGGACAGCTTTTTTGCAAGGGGTCTTTCAATGTCGATTATCACCTTGACCTACGTTATTCCACCAGGCAGTTCAGCTTCAGTGCGATGCACCGTGCGGAACAGCTTTGCGGGGATATAGTCCTCAAGCTTTACTGGCGGCGCGTCTGCGTAGTGCTGTGAATTAGCCATGCTTCATCGCTCCTTCCTTTTATAGAGTTGCGTCAACTTCGGTGAGTACCTCGTCTACCTTGACCATTTCCTCGCGCAGCTGTTCCGGGGTGATTATCAGGGGCGGGCAGATGAGTATCATGTTCTCGTGGGAATACGTCATGAACTTCTTTGCTTTCAGCTTGCCGATAATTCCGCCCATAACGCCGAGCTTATCGCCACCGTAGGGAACAAGCGCCTCGCGGGTGTCCTTATCCTTTACCAGTTCGATAGCGGAGAACAAACCGATGCAGCGTACGTCTCCGACGCACTTGTGCTTTGTCTTGAGTTCTTCGAGTATCTCACCGAGGACCTTGCCGCTCTTGTTTACATTATCGAGGATATTGTTGTCCTTGTAGTAGTTCAGGCAGGCAACGCCGGCTGCGCAGGCAAGCGGGTGTCCGCTGTAGGTAAGTCCGCACTGGAGAACGTTGTCGTCGAAATATTCCGCGATCTTCTTGCTGACTGCAACGCCGCCAAGCTGAACATAACCGCAGGTAACGCCTTTCGCGAAGCTTACGATATCAGGCTTTACGCCGAAATTCTCGAACGCGAACATCTTGCCGGTGCGCCCGAAGCCAGCCATAACCTCGTCGCAGATCATCATGATGCCGTAGTCGTCGCAGATCTTGCGCACTCCTGCGAGGTAGCCCTCCGGGGGAATGATAACGCCGTTGGAACCGGTGATGGTTTCCATGACGATGGTGTATCGTGAATTCCTTTGCGGGGTCGTAGATAACGATGTCGGCGTCCTTGCCGGGAGTGATCTCTCCCATTTCGGTGCAGCCGAATATTTTTGCGGGATTGGTGGAGCAAAGCTCAACCGCTTTCTCAAAGCTTATTATACCGTCGTTTGCCTTGCCGAGCATGTAGGGATACATGTTCTCAATTCCCGCGCAGCCGTTGGGTATCTTGCGGAAGTCGTGGAACCCCCAGTCCTTTTCGCTCTGCTGGAACGGGCAGTGGTCAGTGGCGATGGTATCGATGTCGCCGCGTCTGATGGCTTCCCAGATAGCGTCCTGTGACTCCTTGCCCTTCATTGGTGGCGAACATATGAAGTTGCGCCCGTCTGCGCGCTTGTATACGTCGCTGGTAAATTCAAGGTACTGCGGGCAGGTCTCAGCGTAAATCTCATAGCCCTCGTCCTTTGCCCTGGTGACTGCCTCGACGCCCTGCTTGTTTGCGAGATGGACGATGTACAGCGGAGCATTTGCAGCTTTTGCAAGATTTATCGCGCGCTCGTCAGCCTCGCCCTCTACGAATTCCGGACGGCTCATATAGTGGTACCACGCGTCGGTATTGCCTTCGCTGATGTACTTTTCGGTGAGGGTATTCACAAGCTCGTTATTCTCAGCGTGGGCTGCGATCAGCGCACCGAACTCCTTGGACTTTGTCAGCAGCTGGTAGAAAACGCCGTCCTTTACGCCGAAATCATACACCATGAACACTTTGTAGGAAGTCACGCCGATATCGCAGGCGTCCTTTATGCTGTCCAGCAGTTCACCGTGGATATCCTTGACTCCGATGTGGAACGAGTAATCCACCGCTGCGTCCAGGGCTGCGAGGGCATTCCTGCGCTCAAAGGTCTGGGTCATCGTTTCGTTGAAATCCTGCAGTGCGAAGTCGAAAACCATGGTAGTGCCACCCACCGGAACATGCAGTGAACTGCATGCAACGATCGCTGCAACTCCTGCAAGTAAAAATCTCTTTCTTTCTGCTTTCATATACTTTTGTTCTATACTAAACGGAAGAGTCACGCTCTTCTGCGTTTAAGTACCATACGTTCAACCAGCATGAGAATGATGTACATTCCAATCCCTATCGCGCATGCTGTCGCGATGTAAGCCCACGCCGTGGGGTATTGTCCCTTGACGATGTTTTCGCGTATCTGACGGCCGACGCCTACCGTGTCTTCTGCGAAGTACTCATTTACCAGCGCGCCGATAACGCTTGCCGGTACGCTCACTCTCAGCGCCGTGAACACATACGGCAGCGAGTTCGGGAGCCGCAGCTTCGTGAATACCACTATCTTTGGCGCCGCGTAGGAGGTCATCAGATCTTCGCTGAAAGGCTTTAGCTCGATCAGACCGCGGAAAGCGTTGACGCTCATTGCAGCCGTGCAGGATATCGTCACCACGATTATCTTTGCAAGCGTGCTTCTTACTGAAACATCGTTGCTGACGTCGCGGGTCCAGTTGTTTATCACCGGGGCAAGAGCGACTATCGGTATCGCATTGAACGCGGAAACGATCGTCAGACCGCCTGCACCCCATTTGCGGAATATCGACGCTACCACCGCGATGAGATATCCAAGGACGCTTCCCGCGGCAAGTCCGCCCAGCGCGACTATCAGCGTCATTTTGACCTGGCTGCCTATGCTGTCCTTGTTCTGTGAGATTATCTCGCTGATACGGGTCGGCATCGGGAGCGTTATCGTATCAGTTCCCAGCCAGGAATGCAGCACCTGCGTCTGCCACAGCACGAATATCACAATGCCGAACAGAAGCGGTAATCCAACGCTGGAGAGAACGCCCAGCCACTTTTTCGTTTTCATGATATCCCTCCTCAGTCGCTGGTCTTGTTGCGCTTGTAGGGGCAGAGGATCCTTTCGATAAGCCCCATCAGAACGAAGCTCAGTATTCCGATGATAGCGCTTATCAGCACTATATCCCAGAACACCAGACGGGTCATTCCGCCTTTAAGGGACTGCGAAAGCATGCACCCGAGCCCGTTTCCACCCTGCAGCGTATCGACGAGTATCGAAGCTGTTATCGCCATCGGAGCCGAAATTTTCAGCCCGGTGAAGAAATATGGGATACACGCCGGAATGAGCGTTTTTGTATACAGCTGGAACTTATTTGCTGCGTAGCTGAACATAAGTTCGTGCTTTTCGCGTTCGACGAAGCGGAAGCCTGCGAGCACGTTTGTTGAAACCGGATAGAAAGTGAGTATCGCAGCGATGACTATTCTTGCGGAATTTATGTCGCCGGTTATCGAGAGAATTATCGGCGCCATGCCGAGAATAGGTATCATCTGGATTATCATCAGATAGGGGGAAGCTATCTTCTCGACCACCCTTGAAAGGTTCATCAGCAGAGCCAGTATGTATCCCAGCACGATACCTGTCAGGAAGCCGATACCCGCGCGGGAAAGCGTTTCACCGCATGCTGTGCCGATAAGCTCTATCATCGTCATCTTTCCGGTGACTTTCTTGTCGCTGAAGAATGAACCGATGATCTCGTAAAGGTGTGGCAGCACATTCACCGGGGTGCGCTTGGTTGCCGCGACGATACATGCGAATATCTCCCAGATGACCACTATGCCCAGTATCCAGACCAGCGTCACCATGTGCTTTGAATGAATGAAGCGTTTCAGTGCCGGGAGGGGCCTTTCCGCGCCTTTTTTGCTGTTGTCATGCCGTTCCCTCCTCATACTCCCTCGAAGCTGTTGCGTACCTTTGCCACCAGTTCGGTGAATTCCTGTGTGTCAGTCATATCCAGCGTGCGCGGTCTTGGCAGGTCGATATCGACTACCGCTGAAAGCCGTCCCGGGTGAGGGGAGAGCACGCACACGCGGTCTGAAAGGAACACACTTTCGGAAATGTTGTGCGTTACGAAGATGACGGTCTTGTTTGTCTTGCGCCAGATCTTCAGCAGGTCTATGTGGAGCTTTTCCCGGGTGAATTCGTCCAGCGCCGAGAACGGTTCGTTCATCAGGAGTATTTCAGGGCGTATCGCCAGCGCCCTCGCGATGCCTACTCTCTGCTGCATGCCTCCTGAAAGCTGATTCGGATAGTGGTTTGCGAAGTTTGTAAGTCCCACCATTTCAAGCATGCTGTCTGCGATATCCTCGCGTTCGTCTTTCGGAACGTGCATTATCTCCAGCGGAAGCATTACGTTCCTGCGGACTGTGCGCCAGTCGTAGAGCACCGGGCTCTGGAATACTATGCCGTATCTCTGCGCCAGCCGTGCTTCGCGTGGGGTTACTCCACTTACCGTTATCTTGCCGGAAGTCGGGTGGAGCAGGTCTGCGATTATTCTCAGCAGAGTGGTCTTACCACAGCCCGAGGGACCGAGCAGCGAGATGAATTCGCCTTTCTTGATATCCAGCGTCACATTGGTGAGCGCTGTTACATCATTACCGCCCTGATCCTTGTATACCATGCCTATGCTGTCCAGCATGATTTCTGTTTTCTCGTTTGCCATATCGATCACTCCTTAAATAAAAACAGGGCAACTGCGTCGTCATTGGCGCCTTTGCCCTGATCTTCTGATCTCTGTTTTGTTTAGCAAGCTTGCAGGATTTAGATTTGAATTATTTATGGTCACCTCTAAAAACCTTGTTTGAGTGAAAATGTGTATAGCACAC
>HF989500.1:0-1583 GCA_000432175.1 Eubacterium sp. CAG:786 | reverse complement strand
ACCTCCTCGTAAGGCATACAGCCTTACTTCGTCGGCTTTCATCGCATTCGGCGCACTCTACCCATTTTCCCTTTTCAAACCGGTTTTTAGAGGTTCCCTATTGATTATAGCGTGAGATTTGTGCTGTGTCAACCTTTTTGGCAAAAATCACGTAAAAACCGCTGAATTTGTGCTCCCGGCACATCAGGATGTTATGCCTCAGCACAACGATTTAATCCCACAGAGAAGCATAAATATCAATGATATCCTGCTTGGTGACTTCATGGATAGTGTTCGACGGACTGCCGCTTGCAAGCGCGTCGTCTGCCATTTTGTCCATTGCAGCGAAGAATTTTTCGCGGTCGATGCCGTATTCCGCAAGCGTTGGTATCTCAACGACGCTGCACAGTTTTTCGAGCGCTGTGAGGAAGTCCTGTGCGGCAGCAGCGTCGTCCTGCTTGTCCGAAACTCCGACAGCCCGGGCAGTTGCTGCGAATTTATCCGCAGCGCCCTGCGCCGCAAATCCCAGGCACTTTATATCAAGCATCGCGTTGGAGATTCCGTGCGGAACATGGAACAGCGCTCCTATAGGCCGGCTCATTCCGTGTACTATCGTAACGGAGGCGTTGTTTATGCACACACCCGCTTCATAGGCCGCGATGAGCATTTGTTCACGGGCTGTTTCATTTTCTGGCTCGTTATATGCGGTGGGGAGATTTGCGAAGATTCTCTTTAAAGCGGAAAGCGCGAATGTATCTGTTATCGGGTTCGCTCTGCGGGAAGTGTAGCTCTCGATTGCGTGTGTGAGGGCGTCCATTCCGGTCGCTGCGGTGACTGACTTTGGAGCGGAGAAAGTGTAGGAATAGTCAAGCACTGCGAGGTCGGGTAGCAGCTTGTCACCTTTGAGCAGCATCTTGATATCCTTTTCGGTGTCGGTGATTATCGTGAACTTGGTGGCTTCCGAGCCTGTCCCGGCAGTGGTCGGTATAAGCACCATCGGCGGGAATTCACCGTCGATCTCTTTTCCCATGTAGTCCGCGATATTCCCACCGAGAGCGGACATCGCAGCGATAGCCTTTGCGCTGTCGAGCGCGCTGCCTCCACCGATGCCGATGACATAATCGCAGGAATTATCGTGATATGCGCCGACGCCGCTGTTTATCATTCCGACGGTGGGCTCACCGGTTATTCCGTCGAATATAACTCCGGCCGGTGCGTATTTCAGGAGTTCCGCAGCTGCGGCTGACTTCGCGGTGTGTTTACCGGTGACGATGAGCGGTTTCTTTCCGTATTTCTCAAGTCCTGCGCGGGATAATGCGCCCTTGCCGGCTAGTGTTTTTCCCGGCAGCACGATCTGAAAATCCATGGTTATTCCTCCTTGTTGTTCTGCACAATATATTTCTGCCGCAGGATACCCCTGCAACTATACGATATCACAAATCATGAAGAAAAGCAAGCTGTTTTTCAATAAATACCGCGAAACCGCATTGTTACGCCGATCATGGCATTTGTGCCGCAGCACCTGATATCCAGTGCGCCGTGCAGCACCGAGCGATTTGTAAATCGACATATTCTTATGGGAACCTCTAAAAACCGGTTTGAAA
>HF989499.1 GCA_000432175.1 Eubacterium sp. CAG:786 | reverse complement strand
GCTTATTGCGTTTGTGGTTATCGACTACATCACGGGCATTATGTGTGCAGTTGCTGACAAGAAGTTATCGAGTGCAGTCGGGTTCAAGGGTATTTGCAAGAAAGTGCTCATTTTTGCGCTTGTGGGCTTGGGGCATATTCTTGACACAAAGGTTATCGGCGCAGGCTCCGTTCTGCGAACTGCGGTGATTTTCTTTTATCTGTCGAACGAGGGAATTTCGCTGCTTGAGAACGCTGCGCACCTGGGTTTGCCTGTGCCGAAGAAACTGAAAGATGTGCTGGAGCAGCTGCATAAGAGAAGCGAAAAGGAGGACGAAGATGAAGATTAAAGGTGTGGATTTAAGCTACTGCCAGGAGGGTATCAGCTTTCCTGCGCTGAAACAGGCAGGCGTGAAGTTCGCAATTATCCGCGCGGGCTTTTCAACAAAGAAAGACGTGACTATGGATAGGTTCGTGGCTGACTGCAAAAAGTACGGTATAGCCTACGGATTTTACTGGTACAGCTACGCTATGAGCATTAAACAGGCGCAGGCAGAAGCCGAGAAATGCGTTGAGGTCATCAAGGGATTATCCCCTACATATCCCGTATTCTTCGATATGGAGGAGAAAAAGCAGATTGACGGTCTGAATACGGACACTCGCACTAAGATGGCAATTGAGTTCTGCGAAAGGATAATAAAAGCAGGATTCAAGCCCGGAATTTACGCAAATCCGCCCTTTATGGAGAACTACTACGACAGGAGCAAGATTGTTGGCAAGTACGATATTTGGCTTGCCCACTGGACGAACAGCCCGGAACGACCATCAAGATACAACTACGGTCAGACAATGTGGCAGTGGGGTGTTGACAGAATAGGCGGTTATGATGTTGACGGGGATATTTGCTTTAAGGGTTACAGTAACAAGACAGTTGACGAACTTGCCGATGAAGTCCTCGCAGGAAAGTGGGATAACGGCGCAGAGCGTGAAAGGCTGCTCACCGCCGCCGGATACGACTACAATGTCGTACAGAAAAGGGTCAATGAAAAGCTATACAAGAAAACCGTTGATGAGATTGCGGTTGAGGTTATTGTGGGACTGTGGGGGAACGGCGCTGAACGCAAGGAAAGGCTGACAAATGCCGGCTATGACTATTCGGAAGTACAGGAAAGGGTTAATCAGATAATCAAATAAATGATGTGCGCCGTGGGCGTTGGGATTTTCCTAACGCCCACGTTTTTTCTTTTCAGATTTTTTTACATAGACTGTCCAATCTCTGTCTTTCCCAAGGCTATAAGGCAGAGGGAAACAAAATCCCTCGGAAAGAGGTGAAAAGAATGGAACACAATCTGAGAATAAGTGTTTCAAAAAAGCCGGTGAACAATGGAGTGGCAGTTCTGCGCTGCGTTTCAATCAGGGAGCGACTTCTGCGTTTTCTGCTTGGCGGCAAGCAGAAACTCACTATAATCGTTCCCGGCGACACAGTTCGTGAACTGGCAATCTGCGAGGTCAAGGAAGGAGGTACAGTCTAATGGGAAAAATGAGCGAACTTGCGGTGGAGCTTTCTGAACTTCGTCACTGCGGCGAGGTCCTTATCGGCTTGTCTGAGTCGATAGCGGCTTTGCTTTCAACTGAAGAAGCGCCGTCAGAGTTAAAGCTTTCCAAAAAGAAGAAGGTAGAAGAAACAACAGAGCCTAAATCGATTACTCTCGCTGATGTCAGAGCCGTGTGCGCTGAAAAATCCCGCGCGGGCTTCACAGCAGAGGTAAAGGCGATAATCACAAAGCGCGGCGCGGACAAGCTTTCCGCAATCAAGCCCGAGGATTATGCGGCGGTTCTCGTTGAAGTGGAGGCGCTGGGCAATGCCGAATAAGCACGCAATACTCTCGGCATCGTCCAGTCACCGCTGGCTTGAGTGTCCGCCG
>HF989498.1:6054-6876 GCA_000432175.1 Eubacterium sp. CAG:786 | reverse complement strand
CACGCTGGTAAGCAGCGCCCGGCGCGCCGCGACCTCGATACGGTCAGAGCGACCGCTCTCATAATCTATCGTGCGCACGCCGCTTGCCGCAAGCTTATTGCATGCCTGCCGTATCGCGGTCATGTAGTCTGTTGCGCCGGTCGCGACTTTCATGTGCGCGGAATCCATCTCCCGGCGGTACATGTCCGTCATGGAAAGGTAATACACGCGCCCGAGGAAGTCATGATCAGCGAAGCCCATCGTATTTGTGAGATTTTCGCATTTCCCGGAGGTTTCCTTTATCTGCGCGGAAATCAGCTTCTGAAGCTGCGTGTTTTCCTCCAGGGGCACAGCCGCGCCCTTGTCAGCCCCGAGCATTTTGCGGTCGAACTCGTCGGACTGCGCCGCAGCTTCCCGAATAAGCCGGTTGATCTCCGCTGCGGAACTGCCGTTGATCTCAGCGATTTTCGCGGCTATCTCATCGGTTGACAGTCCCAGGCTCCGCGCACGGTACAGCTGGTATTCAGCCGTGTCGGTTATCTCCGCGCCCTTTGCAATGCGCCGGGCTATGTCCCGCAGGATAAACTCAGAGAGCTGTTCGTACAGATCTGTGAGATCCTGCGGCAGGTTCTGAAGCTGTTTGGGAGTGAGCATTTACTCACCCCCGAACAATTCAGTCATGGGCGGCATCATTTCTAAAGCCTTTTCATTCGGGACACCAAAGTACCAAGAAACCAGCAATTCCGGCTTGAGTATTCCAGACTGAACCATCTGGAAACGACGATTATATTCAGTGCCAGTATCCTCAAACACGGAATCGCCGAACTCTATCGCACACTCGCC
>HF989498.1:0-6049 GCA_000432175.1 Eubacterium sp. CAG:786 | reverse complement strand
GCCGAACTCTATCGCACACTCGCCGTCCTCGCAGTCAACGCCGTAAAATCTTGCCAGCGTGACGATTATCTGACTGAGCGACTGGAGCACCGGGCGGAGCTGCCGCTGAATCTGGCAGACCGTATTGTATGTAGTCCTGTCCTCGGAAAGCACCTGCGTTGCCGTAACAAGACCTTTCTGCGTATCAAAAGAGAACGTACCGGAGCTGACGCCTATCTGTGTTTCGTAGAACCGCAGTTCCTTGTTTATCTTGGCGCTGTGTTCAGTTTCACGAATCTGCGGAGCGTAAGCCATTATCTGCTGCTCAACTGTGGATTCGCCATCACCCTTGAAGCCAACAAAATAATCGTCCGGAATGCCCTCGTTCCCACGGAGCACGGTGCTGTCCGCAAAGACTTTCGCGGACATCTTCCTGAATTCCGCGCAGTACTCGGAATGCGCTGCGTCTATCTCATGCAGCGTGCCGAGGGAATTCGCGAAAATGCTTATCGGAAGTTCGCTGTCGAGATCTATGTTGTTCGCATACGGTGTGCGGAATGTCGCTATCATCGGAATGTCCGAGGGAATGCGCCCCTCCGGAAGAAGCACAGCCCACTTCGGTATCTCGGAAAGCTCTACCGTGCGTTTCGTTCCGTAGAGATACGCCGTGTTCCGGACGATATGCACCCCGTTCTGGAATATGTGATGTTCCCGGCGCTCGTACACCTTGCCTTTGTAGCGGATACGCTCGAAAAAATTTCCCGGCGCACCCATCTTCCGAAGTGACGTTCCATCACCAGGCGCCGGGGCGCATACGCTCGGATATTCTTCTCGGCAAGCTGCCGGACTACCGACATTTCCTTGCCGGAGTTGCAATATATAACGTACATTATTCCTCCTGCGACTTGCTGTTTATGAACTGCACCATAGCCTTGTACAGCTCCGGGTTTTCCTTTGCCATAGCGTCGAAGATCTCTTCCTTGAAGCTCTCGAACGCCACGTTTTTCAGATTCGCCGTCCTGATATCCGTGGAGTTTTTCAAACTTACCGCCCTGATCAGCGCCGTTGCCTTTTCGATAAGCTTCAGCGGGTCGGCTTCCTTCAGCGCGATCTCGTCCATCTGCTGGACTGCCTGGAGCACCTTGTGGGATATCAGCCGGGCAATGCCCTCGGTGGTGTCAAGCTGCGGGAACTTCTGCATTTCCTCGGTCAGAGCGCGCATATTCTCGCTTGCAAGGCGAATCTCCTGCACGCTGGCGTTCAGCCCCTGGGCGTACCTGCAGACCGCCGCTTCGGAAAGCGTGACGTTCGCCGTTTCCCGGACGAAGTCGCAGACATCGCGGTAGGTGTAATCCCCGAGGATCATCTGCTCAACGGCTTCCTTGATATCCGACGGCAGCTTGTCTATCTTGCTGTGCTTACGTTTCATGGGCTCACCGCCTTATGCAGGGGTCAGAAATCTTGCCGTTGAGGAACGCAATGCCCTTGGCGGTCAGCTTGGCTTCCAGGCTGTGCAGCTCGGCGTCCGCAAGGTCGGCTACTTCATTATGGAACTCCACGTCACGGAGCTTGATGTATCCACCCTCGTTCAGGTAGTTCACGCAGTCTGCTATCTCCGGAGCGCTCACGTCGACCTCCAGACCGTATTCCAGCTCACGTATGCGGACGTATTTTGTCCGCAGCGTATTTATAGCCCGAAGCACCCGGGAATTGTTGTCGCAGAATTTCTCGCGGTGTACTCTTTCCATATCCATCTATAATCACCCTTTTTTTAAATCGTCTATCTTATTTTCGAGTCGGCTCATGGTGCGTATAAAATCTGCATTACGCACTGTATTTTCCTTGAGAAAATCAATGTTGCTTTCGATTTTCTCAATGGATTTTTTCAGCTCGTTAAGCTCGGATTTACTGGCGTATTTCTCGTCGGCGCTTTCAAGCTTGTCCTTGAGCTCCTCGACATCGGAGCGGCTTGCGCGGCTGCCAAGCTTGTTTTTAAGCTCCTCAACCTCCGAACAGCTCGCACGGCTGTCCAGCTTGTCAAAACTGCGTTTCAGGAAGAACGTTATCGCACCCATTCCGGCGGTAAGTATCATGTTATAGATAGTGTCAAAATCCACGGTTTCACTCCCTTTTGATGTAAATATTTATCCACCCACATTATACTATAAAAATAAGTTTCTGTAAAAAGTGAAATCACACAGCGAAACCATAAAAAAACGGCTCACCGCTTTTGCGATGAGCCAGAATTCATTTGGAAAGCCGTCTTACTTCGGAAACCGGAAGCTCCAATTCCCGTGCTATCTGCTCCGGAGTGTCGCCGTTCTGCCGCCTTTCCCGGATATATGTTGCGATTTCCGGCGCTGACACCAGCGAACGCGCTTTCGGTATCCAGATCTGAGTTCCCCCGAACGTATCCACCAGAGCCTGGTAGTTCTCCAGCCCGATGATGTCCGCCACCTCCTGCTGATCTGCATTAAGGTGGCTCTTCTTTACCAGCATTGCAAGTCCCATTTTTACTGCTCCTTTTCAGTTTGTTCTGCTCCGAGCGGAGTATCCGCTTCAGCAGCTCGATTATCTGCGAACCCTCTGACCGTGTGACATTAAAGAATATGTCCCTGTCCGGACGTATCTCCCTGCCGGTCACTTTTGAGATTACGCCCCGCAGCCGTTCCCGGGGCTTTATCTCCGACGGGGAAATATCCGCAATACGATACATCAGCTTGAAGCACAAGCTTTTCTGCTCTTCGGTGACGAGCTCCGGTTTCGGCGCGACCTGCGAGCGGTATTCCTCCAGGTGTTTGATGATGAAATCCGCCTGCTGCTCAGTCAGTTCCGAGATGTGGTCTTTCAGGGAAAACTGCTTTATCCACAGGTGGAGATTATCGTCGTTCCCGGCGCTTCGGTCGAGAAGTCCGGCGGCAGCGCCGAGGGCATATATCCGCCGAATCTGTTCCTTGGTTGCCATCAGGTCACCGCGATTTTGGTGGAGCTGTCTACCGCAACGCCGAGATCTATGCAGCTGAGCAGCCGCGCGTCGTCCGCGCCGGACATCTCCGCAATGCGCCGGAATGTCTGCCAGACCACCGCTTCTGCATACAGGTAAGCGTAATCGCTTGCGTCCTCTTCCGTGAAGCCACCGATCTTCACGAGGTTGTCCCGGTCAATTTCGAACTTCGCGCCCTTGAGCTTCTTCGCCAGCGCCGCCTTTGCCTTGTCGTCGCAGGGAAGCTGCGCTATTATCTCCTCCGGTGTGGATTTGGTGTAATTCCCGGTGTACATGCCAATGAGCATGCGCTCTATGTCCTTGTTCTTCGGCTTGACTTCGGTCTTGACGGCTTCCTCAAAGATATCCGGGAACATCGCTCCCAGCGTTTCTTTAAGGTAATGCGGATACACTATCGTCAGCGCCTGCGCCTCGGTGTAGGTGACTGCCACCTGGGAATCCGGGTCGGCGTACACCGTGGACTTGAACTTGGTGTCCAGAACATCATCGCCGCCGCGTTCCAGAAAGTAAGCTTCAAGCTGCTTCTTACGGTCGCTGAGTTTCGCGATGTCCGCTTTTATCTGGCTGAGCTCCCGCACCTTGTCAACGATATCACTCATCCGCGGTTACCTCCTGATACAGCTTTGTGGCGCACAGAGGGCAGCAGTAGATGTCGCCGAACTGCTTCACCTTTTCCGCGCCGCCGCAGAACCGGCAGGTGTCGATGTGCCTGGTAATGATGAGTTTACCGTCCCCGGAAGCGGTAAGGTCTACCGCAGTTCCGGCGTCAAGCTCGAGGGGCGCCGCCGTGGCCCCGTCAAGGTCGAGGCGCGCCGCCATGTCCCTGGGTATCGTCAGCCCGCGGGACTTGGTAAGCTTCTTGAATTTCTTGTCCATAAAATCCTCCTTAAACACTGTTTAAATCACTTGTTCCAGGGCTTCTTCCCACCGTAATACAGCAGCGCCGCCCTGTCCTGGACTTCCTCCGGCTTGCTCCGCAGCAGTTCATCGTGCTTCCGGTCGGAAAGCTCCCTCTGGGCGTAGGTGCAGAAGAACGTGCACCGGCATTTCTGTTCGCATACCAGCTCCATGAGCAGATTACAGCGGTCTTTGCCGTGGTTGTAGTTGACGCATTCGGTTTTAGTCATTGTCGTCACCTCCTAACAGCGCCTGCATGTCCTCAAATCCCTGCCATGCTCCGGCTTTCCTGCGGGAATTCCCGCGGAACTCCACCGGGAAGCACCGCTCCAGGATACGATCGTATATCCGGGCGTACCGCAGATCTGACGGGTGCTTCAGCTCCTCCAGCGTGAGATTTGTGGTGTAGATCGCCGGAAGTCCTACTCTGTAGCGGCTGTCCACGATGTTGTAGATCTGCTCCAGGGCGTAATCCGTGGAACGCTCGGCTCCGAGGTCGTCCAGGATAAGCAGGTCTATCGCTGCCATACGGCTGCATAATTCGTCCGTGCCGCCGTCAATGAGCTTTACCAGGGACGTCATAACGACCGGAATTCCCTGCGCCAGCAGCTCGTTCGCGATGCACGCTGCCGTGTAAGTTTTTCCGGTGCCGACGCCGCCGAACAGCAGCAGTCCGCGTTTATCCCGGCGCATCTGCGCGAATTTCTCGGCGTATCTGCGGCACTTTGCAATGCTGCTGGCGTTATCCCCGGACTGGTCAGCACCCGAAAATTTCACCGCTGCCAGGGTGGAGTCCATAAGCGACAGCCTCCGGAGTTCCGTGGAGCGCATAGCTGCCAGCGTGGCAGCAGTCTGCTTCTTTTCGTCCTCGATTTTCCGGAGCCTGCACTCGCAGGGCACCGGCACGATGATCTCCTCGCCGCTGACTTCAATGCGGCTGCGCTTCTTTCCGCCGCATTTTCCGCAGTGAAGCAGTCCGTCCTCGTCCGTGTAGTCGCCCTCCACCGGCGGGTCGTTCTGCGTATGTATCGCCGCAAGGGATTTCACAAATTCCGCTCCGTTTATTTTATCCATAGTCGTCAAACGGATTGCCGGACATCGGCGCTGCCGTAGCCGGAGTCGGAACGCTGTCCGAATACTGCCCCTCAGCTACTTTGACGAGATTGCCCGGCTGCATTATCCAGTCGAAGCTCGCCCGCCACTTGCGGTCATTCCGTCCCCGGAGGAACGAGCTCTGGGCGGCAGTGCGGAACACCTGTTCCAGATCGTAACCGTCTTTCTGGGCTTTGATGATAGCGCGTTTGCGCTTATCCGTCAGCCGCGTCGCCGGAGGAAGCCCGGTGCAGATACTATTAAAGCAGTCCAGAACCGCCTTGTAGTCATGCGCTGTCGGGTTCTTCAGCTCCTTCAGGAACACCTGGAGTTCCTTCCACTGGGAAGCGGTCAGTTCGATGTCCACCGAACGGTCGTTCTCGTAGTCGTAAATCTTGAATTTCATGCAATCACTCTCCTTTCTGCCAGTGTGACTGGCGTTATCCCTGCTCTGCGTTCGCACGGGCTTGCAACCGTTTCCGTTGCCGGAAGCCGCATTAAGGCGGGGCAAAACCCCGTTTATTTGGCTGGTATGGCAGGGTGCATATAAATGACCCTGCCAGCAGCCATGCCTTGTAATCGTTCAGCGCTGATTTTGATTCTTGATTCAACACCAAGGAAAAGCGACAATTCCTCACTGTCGCGGAATACCTTTTCGGAAAGCAACATTTCAATTCCGACCCTCACCGCGTCGTAATTACTCACCTTATCCAGTCCGTCAAGGTAAAGCTTCAGGAATCCGATTAGCAGTTCCTCTTCATTCATTTTCGAGGAACCTCTGCACTTCAGACTGCCGTTCCGCACGTCCGACCCGTATGCCCTTGCACACGCCCTCATGGTACGACCGGCGGTCAACGGCTTTCCGCAGGTGTTTGTAGCAAGCGGAGTATCCGATCATCCCCGCTGCCGCTAATGCTACAAGCAGGAATATCACTGCCAGCGCTCGGCAGGGCAGAAGCCCCAGCGAAAGCGCATTCGCAAGAGCCATGACTACCACGCCGCAGAAAAATGCAAGCCCGTATTCGTATCTCATCTGAAAAGCTCCTTTCTTATCACCTTAATATTTCCGCTGTACTT
>HF989497.1:75243-87757 GCA_000432175.1 Eubacterium sp. CAG:786 | reverse complement strand
GACAGCCTGCGGGCAGGTGAATAACCTGCCCGCTGTTTTTTTTATCAGTCGAAAAGTTCCTTGGAAAGCCATACATAAGCGGTGTCAAGCGCTTCGTACAGACTGTTCATCTCGCCTTTCTTTGCCTTTGCGAGGAGGTCAGGCTCCATTTTGGTAGGCACCATCTGAACCATCACCTTTGTGGGCATTTCGCTGTCCTTGTAGGTCTCGCTCTCGCGAATGGTCAGTTTTGTCACGAACTTATCGCCCATGCTTCCGTAGTATATCTCGTTTCCGCTTCTTACCATAGGAAAACCGCGATAGTAGAAAAAATTACCCTCAGCCATTGTTGATTACCTCCATATAATTAATTTTATTACCAGTCAAGCTTGATATCGCCGCCGTTGAACAGCGCGTCGAGGTTCTCCAGAAGGCGCTGTGTATAGATCTGGCGTACCTTATAGAGAATGTCGCCGTTGACGCTGACGATATTCTTGCGGTCGTCGGACTTATAGAACTCGATGGTGTCCTCGCTTCTTCCGTAGGTATCGTAATATTCCTCGCGATACTTGAAATTAAGCGTGATATAAGGCTCCGGCTTCTCGTCCGAGAAGTACAGCTCCTCGCCCATCGAAGTTATCAGGTGCTGATAAAAGCTCTTGAAGCTGCTGTCGTTGAGCACGGTATCGCCGCAGGTGAATACATGGTCGTCCGCGTCGCCGCTTACCTTGAACACGTATTCCCCGTCAGGCGTGGTAACTGTCAGCGTGTCTATCGTGTAGATATAAGGAGAGATAGGTCTGCGCGACATGATATCCTGCACCTGGAACGTGTACCACGGAGCATTATCCGTGCTTATCGAATAGATGATGTTTCCGCCCTCGAACATCGCGTAGTAGCCGGTCACGGAGGACAGGCTCTCGCTGCTCTCGTCGTCGGAACTTTCAGTGCGTATTTCGTTGCCGAGAAGAAGCACCCTCGCCTTTCCGCCGTACTTGAAGCTTACCTTGCAGAACGGGTCGTCAAGCCCGGCGTCTGCAATTTCCTGCTCAGTCGGATCGATGTACTCGCAGGAAGAAGCCGTGAGCGAATACAGTCCATAGCAGAACGTCTGCCCCTTTGTGGTGTCAAGTTCCGCTGTTATCGGAGAGGTTATGCGGTGCGTGTTGAATGTCGTGATAACGGAATCCTCTTTTTCAGACTCTGCCGCTACATCCGCCATGTACTCAATGCGCACCTCTTCGTCAAGGTCCTTTCGGTCAATGACGAGGTAGTCCAGTTCCTTGGCGTTGTTGGCGTCGTAGGCCTCGGTGAGCACCAGGTTCACGAAGTCCCTGATGTCGTAGAATGCGCTGCCTGCGCTGTAGTAGCTGACCTGCATAACATCGCTGCCGCCATTTGTCAGGCAGTAGACATAGTTGCTTGCCGCAGGGTTGCGGATACCGAAGCAGATGTCAGCGGAAGTACCGTCGTCGAACGTCACCTTCACCTCTGCCGCAGGATCTGCAAGGCCGTATTTTTCAAGGTCCTGCGCGTTTTCCTCAACCATGGATGAAGCGGAAAGCCCTGCCATGCAGCGCACGAACGAGCCGATCGTGGAGTCATTGTGATCCACGCCGTCAAGCTCAGGGCTGGTCCAGTAGTACTCAGTGGAAGTGCTGACGTTGCCGTCGTCGTCCGTTGCAGAAACCTCACGCTGATTTCTTTCAAAGGAAAAACTGCCGGTCTCGTTCCTGACTTCCATCTTGAGCACGTTCTCCTGCTCCTTGTCAGTGATAACGACCTTCTCGCTGTCGCTGGAAGTGCCGGAGGAGTCAGAAACCGAGCTGCTGTCCGCAGCCTCAGAAGTCCCCGTACTCTCGCCAGTGGAAGCGCCGGAGGAATTATCGTCACCTGCAGGGGAAGTCAGCATGAGCACCAGGAGCACGGCTCCCAGCACCAGCAGCACGCCCGCTGCGATGATGACAGTCCTTGTCGTTTTAGAAAGCTTTGCCATTTATCTGTGCCTCCTGCGCACCCAGATAACTATACCAAGCACGATAACAACGACCGGAATAACGATACACAGAATTATCGCAAGGACATTTGCGTTGCTCTGGTTCATATCGAAACCGACGTTGGAGAAAGACTTGGACGTGATGGTAACGCCGTCAGTCTTGCCTGAAATATAGTTGAACATATTCACCAGGTAGTTCTGGTTATTCGAGTTGGAATAGCTTACATCGGGGAACAGCTCGGAACCGAACACTGCCACTCTTGAAACTTCCTGAGTGGTGCTGTGTATCTTGTAAGCGCATACGGCGTCGTTGAATACCCCCGACTCAGCGGAAGAAACATCGAAATCGCTTTCGGAAAGAGTGCTCATGGGACGGAGGTATGTTCCCTCGTAGGTCTTGATAAGCACCTTCTGTTCAACGCTTCCCTTTGAGTTGCCATCGCCCCATATCTGAACCACGGGGCGCACATAAGCGTCATAGGTAAACAGAGAATTGCCGTAGACATCGCCTGCAAAGTCAGTATCCTGAACGTCGAGTACCTGCGCTATCGCCATATTGCCGTAGGTGTAATCGGCGTTAGTCTGCATAACGTAGCTGTCGCCGATCTCAATACCCCATTCAGCCAGGAATGCCGCAAGGTTTACCAGCGCGGAGCTCTCGTCCGATGTCTTTTTGTAGTAAGCCTGACCGTTCGAGAAGTACACAAGGTTCTTGCCGAACGCGCCGTTGTTATCCAGGAACTTCGCAAGCTTGTCGAGGTTCTCGTTGTCATAGTCCATAGACGGCGCGAACATCACGATGTAGTCAATGCCGCTGTCTATCTCAGAAACGGACTGCAGGTTGATAGTTTCAACGTCGTAGCCGTTCTTGCTGAGCAGGTTTGAAAGCGTGCTGCTGTCGCTCTCGCCGAAGCCCTCTGTGAACGCAACGCGCACCGGGTCGGTATTGGTGACATACAGCATAGCGGAAATAGCAGCCTGCTCGATGTTGCTTCCGTCAACCACCCTGGAAGCATAGGAACTGTTCACATACTGCTCGACATACTGGTCGATGTATGTTTCCGGGTAGCCGTACTGCGACAGCTGATCCCTGAACGTATTGCATGAGAAGTAGCTTCCCGGGGTGATGATGCGGTGTCTGCCGGTGGTCTCCGACTCCACAACGATGTAGTTTGCAGAGAGAGTTTCACCGTTGAACCTGGAAGTGAAATCCGGGTTCTGGTCTATCTGGAGATACTGAACATGGAACTTTGAATTGCGCATCTCCATCTTCTTCAGCAGCTCGTTTACGCTCTTGTAATAGGTTCCACCGCCCTCGAAATCCGTTTCGGAATTCATGACTGAAACGGTGACGTCCATAGTCAGCTTGTCGAGGTAATTCTCGGTAGCTTCGTCAAGGGTGTAGATACCCGTATCCGAAAGGTCGGCAGTGGTGTCAAAGCGGTCTGAGATCAGCCCTACGATGACATTCAGCACTACTACCGCGGCAACAAAAAGCACTGTCAGCACTACTGCGAGAGTGCCGTGCTTGAAGTTGCGCTTGTTAAACTTCATTTTTCTTTCCGCGGGATTTCCGTTGCGTATCTCAGCCTGCTTCTTAGCGGGCTTCGCGGATCTCTCAGCGGGCTGTTCCGCAGGGGCTTCAGCAGCCGGCGCGGTGTTTTCAGCGGAGGTTTCAAGCTCCGTGTTCTTTTCTTCGTTGATTTCGCTCATATCTGCTCCCCCTTTCTCAGCTCCAGCGACGGCGCTCAATGACGCGCATCGTCAGGAAGTTGAATACTGCGATCAGACTGATAAAGAACAGAATATTCTTAAGGCTGAAAATGCCGTAGGTGAATTCCTGATATTTATACAGTACAGAAAGCGCATTGATGATGTTCTTGAGGAACGGAACACTTACGAAATTTGAAATGATATCGAACAGGCACAGCAGGATATTCACGCCGATGCTGCCGATAGCCGCGATCATCTGGTTCTCAGTCAGGCTGGAAATGAAGATGCCAGCGGAAATGAACACGCTGCCCATCAGCACGATGCCGACGAAATTGCCGAAAAAGCCAGCCCAGTTGAACACCGCGCCGCTGCCGGAATTATTCACCGCTGCAGCCAGACCCAGCGCATAGACAAGCATGATAGCGGCGCCAATCAGGAATATAAAGAACGCAGCCAGGAACTTGCCTGCCACCAGCCCGAAAAGGCTCACCGGGGAGGTGAGGGTCAGCTGGTCGGTTTTCTGGCGCTTGTCGTCTGCCATAGTTCTCATGGTGAGTATCGGAATGAGTATCACCATGATGAAGAACATCCACAGGAATACCGCAGACATATCCGCAGAGGACGCCGTCAGGCAGGTCATCCACAGAAACAGCCCCGAAAACCCGTAGAACACCGCAAGGTAAACATACCCCAGCGGCGATGTGAAATAGGAAGCGAACTCACGCTTCATTATAGCTGTCATTTACGCGCACCTCCGTTGTCTGTATTGCCGTAAAAATCACCGGTGGTGAGCTTGAGGAATATCTCCTCCAGCGTCAGCTCGCTGCTTCTCATCAGCAGTATCGGGTAATTTCTCGCTGCCATGCGCTTGAACACCTCGCGACGGATATCGCAGCCCTCTATCGCATTCAGCTCATACTCGCCTATCGTCTTGTCGATGGTGCGGTTGAGGTGTACCTCCTGCATTTCTGGTATCTGCTCAAGAAGCGCCTTGACTTCCTTGGTGGGACCCTCTATCTGCACAGTCAGCTTGTGGTCTGCGGAAAGGTTATGTGAAAGGTGCTCGGTAGTGTCGTTTGCCACCAGCTTTCCCTTATCGATAACGACGATCTTGTCGCACACAGCCTGCACCTCTGACAGAATATGTGAGGACAGGATAACCGTGTGGTTTCTGCCAAGCTTCTTGATGAGGGTGCGTATCTCGATTATCTGCTTCGGATCAAGGCCGACTGTCGGCTCGTCCAGAATGAGCACCTTCGGGTTGCCCACGAGAGCCTGCGCCAGTCCGACGCGCTGCTTGTATCCCTTTGAAAGGTTGCGGATAACTCGCCTGGAAACGTCGGTTATCTTCACCAGGCTGCATATCTCATTCAGGTGCGACTTTCTCGGAAGCTTGCACTTCTTGAGGTCGTACACGAAATTCAGGTACTCCATCACCGTCATATCCAGATACAGCGGAGGGAGTTCCGGCAGGTAGCCGATGTCCCTCTTTGCGCGCACCGGGTCCTCGAGGATATCGACGCCGTTGATGAGCGCCTGACCTCCCGACGATGACAGATAGCCGGTCAGCATGTTCATGGTCGTGGATTTGCCCGCGCCGTTCGGTCCGAGGAATCCGAGTATCTCGCTCTCCCCGGCGGTGAAGCTTATACCATCGACCGCAAGCTTGCTGCCGTAGCTTTTGCTCAGGTTTTTTACTTCGATCATAAGTATGTCCTTTGTATCGGGCGTCGCTGCCCGTAATCAGTTTTGGCATATATCACGGAATATATCCGCGATATACACCAGTACATAATCAGATTAACACACTAAAGTGACGATAGTGTGAATTAACCATGAATAAAGTGTAAAATCAGCCGATCTCAGCAGTCAGCTTTTCAACTGCCTTCTTCATACGGTCGAGGGTATCCTGCTTGCCGAGTATCTTCGCAAGTTCCACGCCGCCGCCGGGAGTTACGGCCTTGCCGCTGAGCGCAACACGCAGCGGGAAGAGGTACAGACCGTTCTTCACGCCGTCTGCTTCGATCTGCCTGAACAGCGCGTCGTGGATATTCTCAACCGTGAAATCCTCAACGGCCTCAATCACCGGAATAAGCTTTCTGAGCGCTTCCAGAGAGGTCTCGGGGGTGGTTTTCATCTTCTTGCTGACATACATGTCGATGGAATATTCCGGCATCTGGTCGATAAAATCAACACGCTCCGGGATATCGTTGAACACCTCGGTCCTGGGCTGTAAACCGGCGCAGAGCAGCGGGAGGTCGATATCGGTGCGCTTGCAGGTCTGACGTATCCACGGCTCGGCGTATTCCACGAACTTCTCCAGCGGGAGGTCGCGGATATAAACGGCGTTGATGGCAGTCAGCTTGAGCGGGTCAAATATCGCAGGGGACTTGGAGATGCCGGAAAGGTCGAATGCTTCTATCATCTCGTCCAGCGTGAATATCTCCTGCTCGCCCTTGGGAGCCCAGCCCAGCAGCAGAATGTAGTTCAGGATAGCTTCGGTGAGGTACCCCTTTGCACGGAAATCCTCAAAGGAAGCGTCGCCGTCGCGCTTGGAAAGCTTATGTGTTGCGTCGCGCATGATGTGCTCAACGTGAATGTATATCGGAGGCTCCCAGCCGAATGCGGAATACAGCAGGTTGTACTTCGGCGCGGAAGAAAGGTACTCGTTGCCTCTTACGACGTGAGTGATTCCCATTGTGTGGTCGTCAACGACATTCGCGAAGTTATAGGTAGGCATTCCATCGGATTTCAGCAGCACCTGGTCGTCGAGGTCGATGTTCTCAACGGTGATGTCGCCGTATATCTCATCGTGGAACGTAGTCGTGCCGTCGTTCGGTATCTTCTGACGGATAACGCAGGACTCACCGGCGTCATGGCGCTTCTTTGCCTCTGCGGGGTCGAGGTCGCGGCAGGGGCAGCGGTTAGCGGAAGCAAGACCGTTCGCGGTATCCTCGCTGCTGTCCTCGTGCTTGGTGCAGAAGCAGTAATATGCATGTCCGGTCTCAACGAGCTTCTCGGCGTATTCCTTGAACATGCCCATTCTCTCGCTCTGAATGTACGGACCGCAGGGACCTCCTATATCCGGTCCCTCGTCCCAGTTAAGGCCGCAGGTTTTCAGCGTCCTGTAGATAACGTCGGTGGCGCCCTCAACGTATCGTCCCTGGTCGGTATCCTCGATACGCAGGATAAACTTGCCCTTGTTCTTTCTTGCGATAAGATAGGTATACAGCGCAGTGCGCAGGTTACCTATATGCATGTACCCAGTGGGGCTGGGTGCAAATCTTGTCCTGACTTCCATTTGTCATTGTCCTTTCGTATATTAAGGCATAATCATGCTTTTCAGGTCTATTCAGTGCAGTGCATTTTCCTTGTCCCGGGCTATCTGCTGTTTAAGCTCGTCAAGCCCCGCGAACTTCACCTCAGGCCGAATGAACCGCACCAGAGCCACAGCGATATTCTGCCCGTAAAGATCGCCGCTGTAGCCGATGATATGCGTTTCCATTACCGCGCCGGTGCCGTCGTGCCGGGTGACTGTCGGCTTTATGCCGATGTTCGTCACGCCGTGGTACTGCTTCCCGTCGATCTCGACATAGCTTTTGTACACGCCGTACCGCGGAATTATGTTTGTGTCGGGGATTATCTGGTTTATCGTCGGGAAGCTTATCGTGCGCCCGATCTCATTGCCTTTCACCACCGGAAGCCTGTACCACAGTTCGTAGCCGAGCAGTCTGTTTGCCTGCTCTATCTCGCCCTTGCGGATATGCTCGCGGATACGGGTGGAACTGATGATCTGACCGTCTAGGCAGACGTCCTGAACGACTTCGGCGCGCATTCCATACTTTGCACCGATCTCGGCCAGGCGCTCCGGAGTACCGCTCCCGCCCTTTCCGAACCGGAAGTTCCTGCCGCAGCAGGCAAACCCCGCATTCAGCCGGTCGATGAGTATTTTCTTCACGAATTCCTCGTCCGTCAGGGTGCATACCTCAGCGAAATCCGGCGCATAGATGTACTGCACGCCAAGCCGCTCCATCAGTTCGCACTTGTTCTCAAATGAGATAATGTCCTCCGGTCCGCGGAATTTTGGCAGCGTGGTGTCACAGTTGAATGTGAACACCGCAGGCTTAAGCCCCGGCTGAGCCATCGCGGCGCTGATAACGCCGACATGCCCCAGATGCAGCCCGTCAAAATATCCCAGCGCGACAGCGGTCTTTTCCGCAGCAGCGCCGGAGTTAGTTATGTCGATCACTTATTTCACCATCTTTGCCGGAAAACCCGGCGCTTCACTCGTTCCGGAACTGCTTAACCGGAACAAGCTCTCCCTCTGAATTTATTCGTCCGACCCCGAGGAATTTTCCCCCGAAAGTCACACGGCTCAGCGCGTCGGTTTCGGTGCGCTGTATAAGTCTGTCAGCGTCCAGCCGAACGCCGTTGAGGTACATTCTCTGCTGCACCTCGTCCAGCGGAATTTCCGGCAGCGGTGCGAAAACGTTTTCCACCGGAAGCAGCCAGCTTTCCAGCTGTTCTCTGTCCGCGGAACGTATCTCCTCCAGGTCGTGGCAGTCTGCCAGCGTGAAGCCGCAGCTCCTGGTCCTGCAGAGGCTAGTCATAACCGCGCCGGTGCACAGGCTTTCGCCTATGTCGTTTATCAGCGTGCGGATATATGTTCCACCGGAGCAATCCACATCTATCACGCCGTCAGTGCCGTCGAAGCTGACGAGTTCCAGGCGCGAAATAGTCGCAGGGCGCGGCTTGCGCTCGACCTCTATTCCCCTGCGCGCCAGGTCGCAGAGCTTCTGCCCGTTGACCTTGAGCGCCGAGTACATCGGAGGTATCTGCATGATATCTCCCCGGAAATCCTCCAGCACGAACTGCACCTCGGCCTCTGAAACACCGTTTTCGCAGCGTGAACGCAGCTTCCCCCAGATATCCTGGGTATCAGAAACGAACCCCAGCCGGAACCCGGCGCGATAGCTCTTGCTGTCGTCCGGTACCAGGTCCACTGCCTTGGTCGCGCCGCCGACGAACACCGGCAGAACTCCCGTTGCCATGGGGTCGAGAGTGCCGCCGTGCCCTATTTTCTTAGTGCCGAAGCACCTCCGCATTGAAGCCACCACATCGAACGAAGTGAACTCCTGCGGCTTGTTTACGCAGATTATTCCCGTCATGTGGCGTTACCCAGCGCCTTTGCGCACGCCCAGACGATCTTCTTCTCGGCGTCCTCCAGCGAGGTTTCGAACGCGCAGCCAGCGGCTCTCGCATGCCCGCCGCCACCGAACTGCTGAGCGATAGCGGAAACGTCCGCATTCTCGCTGGAACGCAGCGAAACCTTGTACAGACCGGGATTTTTCTCCTTTATGCAGATGCCGATATCCACGCCCTCTATCTGCCTCGGGATTGCGGAAAGCGCGCCGATATCCTCGCTGTCGATGCCCTCGATGGAGTCGATGAGCGACTGAGTAACATCGATAACAGCGATCCTGCCAGCGGAATAATAACGTATCTTGCTGAGCGCAAGCTGCTCTAATTTCAGCCTGCCCTGGCTCTTCATGTCGAACATCGCGTAGTTTATCGGGACGATATCCGCGCCGAGCGTCATCAGTTCCGCAGCGTAAACATGCGTCTGCGGCGAAGTGTTGCTGTACTTGAAGCAGCCGCTGTCCGTTGCTATGCCGGTGTAAAGGCTGTCCGCTATGGAATTGGTTATCTTTACTTCCTTCATGGAACTCAGCAGCTCGAACATCAGTTCAGCCGCAGCAGCGTACTCCGGGGCGAGCAGAAGCCGCTCGGCGTACTCAGTGTTGCTGACGTGATGATCTATGCACAGCTGAGTTTTCTCGCCGATCTCCTTCATGCCGTAGAGAAGCTTTGTGTCAGCCACATCTACAGCGATTATCGTTTCCGGATCGAAATCCTGCTCCTTTATCTCGCGGAACATATACCCGAACTTTTTCGGTATCGGGTCGGGGCACGCAAGTTTTGCCAGCTTGCCTATCTGCTGCAAAGCGCCGCACAGGGCTGTTCCGCAGCCGACAGTATCGCCGTCGGGGCTTCCGTGCATAAGGATAAGGAAGCGGTCGTTTTCCCGCAGGAAATTCGCGGCTTCGTTAAGGTCAATTCTCCTCATCAGGCTCCTCCTGATCTTCGGCAGCCGGTTCCTGCTGAGCCGGCTTTGGCAGCTTGGCAAGTATTTCCTCAATGTGCGCGCTGTATTCCAGCGAATTATCCGGCAGGAATATCAGTTCCGGCATCTTTCTCATGCGTATACGCGCCGCGATAGCCTTCTTGAAGTAACCGGAAGCGGCAGTCATCCCCTCTACAGCCTTTGCAGTCCTGCCCTCGCCGCCAAGGCACGCAATGTGCACCTTGCAGTAGGAAAGGTCGCTTGTCAGCTCCACATGGGTGACTGTCACGAAATTCTTAGAAACTCTCGGGTCCTTCACACCGCTCACTGCGGAGGAAAGCTCCCTCTTTATATCCTCGGAAAGTCTTTTAAGATTGAAATTAGCCATAGAACCCTCCAATTTAATTCGGAATGTGCAATTCTAAATCGCACATTCCGGATAACGAATTAGTCCCTGTACTCTTCCATGGTATAAGCCTCGAAGATATCGCCGACCTTGATATCGGTGAACTTCTCAAGGCTGATACCGCACTCGTAGCCGGCAGCGACTTCCTTTACGGAATCCTTGAAACGCTGCAGACCTGCGATCTTGTCGTCGCCGACGATGATACCGTCGCGGACGATACGTACCTGACCGTTTCTAGCAACCTTGCCGTCAAGCACATAGGAACCAGCAACGATGCCGACATTTGTTATCTTATAAACCTGACGTACCTCAACTCTGCCGAGGTCAACCTCTCTGAACTTAGGAGCAAGCATGCCCTTCATTGCAGCGGTGATATCCTCGATAGCGTCGTAAATTACTCGGTAAAGGCGTATCTCGATGCCGTCGCGCTTTGCGTTTTCCTGTGCGGACGGGTGAGGTCTAACGTTGAAGCCGACGATGATAGCGCCGGAAGCTGCAGCGAGCATTACGTCGCTCTCGCTTACCGCGCCAACGGCGCCGTGGATAACGCGAACGCGTACTTCATCGTTGGAAAGCTTCTCAAGCGACTGCTTGACAGCCTCGACAGAACCCTGAACGTCCGCCTTGACGATGATGGGAAGTTCCTTGACGGTACCCTCCTCGATGGAGGAGAACAGGTTGTCGAGAGTTACCTGGTGATAAGCCTTGAACTGCTCCTCCTTAGCCTCCTGACGGCGCTTCTCAACGAGTTCGCGCGCAAGCTTCTCGTCCTCTACCGCTGCGAAAGTATCGCCCGCAGACGGAACGTCAGCCAGACCCATGATCTCAACAGGAACGGACGGACCAGCTTCCTTGACGGTTCTGCCCTTGTCGTCGCGCATCACGCGTACTCTACCAACGGACATGCCTGCAATGAGCACATCGCCGGAATGCAGCGTACCGTTCTGTACCAGCACGGTAGCGACAGGGCCTCTGCCCTTATCCAGCTTTGCCTCGATAACGGCGCCTGTAGCCAGTCTGTTCGGGTTAGCCTTGAGCTCGAGGACGTCTGCAGTCAGGCAAACCATCTCGAGCAGCGTGTCGATATTCTCACCGGTCTTAGCGGAAACGGGCACGCAGATAACGTCGCCGCCCCACTCCTCGCAAACAAGGTCGTACTTGGTGAGCTCTTCCTTGATCTTATCGGGATTTGCGCCTTCCTTATCCATCTTGTTGATGGCAACGATGATGGAAACGCCGGCTGCCTTTGCGTGGTTGATAGCTTCAACGGTCTGCGGCATGATACCGTCGTCCGCTGCAACTACCAGGATAGCGATATCGGTGATGCTCGCGCCGCGCGCTCTCATAGAAGTGAACGCTTCGTGTCCCGGCGTATCCAGGAATGTGATGTCGCGGTCGTTGATGTGGACTCTGTAAGCACCGATGTGCTGTGTGATGCCGCCTGCCTCGGTGGAAGTAACGCTGGCATGTCTGATATAGTCCAGCAGGGAAGTTTTACCGTGGTCAACGTGACCCATTACAACGACAACTGGGTCGCGGGGCTGCAGGCTCTCGGGGTCGTCGGGGGTATCCTCGAACAGACGTTCCTCGATAGTCACAACAACTTCCTTTTCTACCTTTGCGCCAAGTTCCTCAGCAACGAGGGAAGCGGTGTCGAAGTCGATGGTTTCGTTCAGGTTAGCCATAACGCCCAGGTTGAACAGCTTCTTGATGACTTCGGTAGCCGTTACTTTCAGGCGTGAAGCCAGTTCAGACACAGTGATCTCGTCCGGTATCTGTACCTTGAGCTGCTGCTTTCTTGCGCGCTCCAGTTCAAGGCGCTTGAGCTTCTGCGCCTCGGTTTCGCGCTTGCTGTTGAACGGCTTGCCCTTGTTCTGGGACTTCTGCTGTATCTTCTGCTTGCGCTGGAAGCTGTCGTTGGACATTCTTCCTGCGGGAGCGATGGTCTCATAGCGCTCGTTGTACTTATCAAGTTCAACGTAGCTTCCGCGGGTATCTACCATCTTGGTCACCTGCTCGCCGCGCTGAACGGCCTCGCCCTTCTGCTTCTGTGTGGGGGGAGTGTTGACCTTGATCTTGGAAGAGTCGATAGCGGGCTTCTTGATGCTCTGCTTGGAGCTGTCAGCCAGCGGATTTACAGGCTCTCTGCGCACATCGCGGTTGAACGGTCTGTCGCCATTCCTGTTGTTATTGAACTGCGGACGGTCGCCGGGTCTGCCATTGTTGAACTGCGGTCTGTCGCCGTTCCTGTTATTGTTGAACTGCGGACGGTCGCCGTTTGCGGGGCGTGCGGCGT
>HF989497.1:56150-75235 GCA_000432175.1 Eubacterium sp. CAG:786 | reverse complement strand
CGCCGTTCCTGTTGTTATTGAACGGCGGACGGTCGCCGTTCGCGCCGGGTCTTGCGTTATTGTCGCGGTTGAACGGTCTGTCGCCGTTCCTGTTGTTATTGAACTGCGGACGGTCGCCGTTCGCGCCGGGTCTTGCATTATTGTCGCGGTTGAACGGACGATCCTGTCTTGAAGCTGCCGGGCGGTCGTTTCTTGCTTCTGCCTTAACTTCGAGCTTGGGTTCAGCCTTGACCTCAGGCTTAGGCTCTGCCTTTACTTCAGGCTTGGGCTCTGCCTTGACCTCAGGCTTGAGTTCTGCCTTGACCTCGGGCTTAGGCTCTGCCTTAACCTCAGGCTTGGGCTCTGCCTTTACCTCAGGCTTGGGCTCTGCCTTTACCTCGGGTTTAGGCTCTGCCTTTACTTCAGGCTTTGCAGCTTCTTCCTTCTTTGCAGCGGGCTTCTTTTTAGCTGCGGGCTTCTTCTCCTCGACCTTGGGCTTCTCGGTCTTCTGACCTGCGGTAGCCTTGAAATACTCGTCGAAACTCTTTACCTCATGCTTCTTGGAATAGTTCTCAAGAACGTAGCTTATCTCCTGATCGGTGAGAGAAGTCTGAGCCTTCTTGGAACCCTCAAACGCCCCGTCAAGAAGCTGAATTATCTCACTGCGGTCAACGCCCATGTCAGCCGCAATATCCTGTACACGATACTTTTTGTTTGGCAATGTAACTTTCCTCCATACTACTTATGATCCCTGGTAATACGCCCCTGTATGGGCAATTCTCAGTCCCGGGATCCTGATATATGTTTTGTGATTGAGCCGTAAAGTCCTGCGTCGAGCACCAGGAAGATGCCCGTGCGCTTTCCGACAGCGTCCTTTGCGTCGTCCATCGTGAAATCGCCGTGGACGACCGGTGTGCCGCACTTCTCTGCATGGAAGCAGATCTCTTTTTCTGTCTTGGGCGACACGTCCGCTGCCAGAATGATACCAGCAGCCTTGGACTTAGGCGCCGTCATCTCCTGCACAGCCGCGTCAAAGCCCATGACGAGCTTTCCGGCACGGCGGCAAAGGCAGATCGTCGAAAGTTCCTTATTTATCCGAACTCAGCTCCTTTTCAAGAATTTCATATATTTCATCGGGTATGGCGCATTTCAGACCGCGTTCCAGCTTTCTGCCCTTCTTCGCAAGTTCCAGGCATTCTTTGCTGCGGCAGAGATACGCGCCACGTCCGGGCTTTTTTCCCGTGAGGTCAACGGAGATCTCTCCGTCCTTGCTGCGGACTATCCTCACTGAACCCTTCTTGCCTATCATTTCGCCGCAGCCTGTGCATTTGCGCAGCGGAATGTGCTTTTCCTGCATATGACGCTCCTTATTCCTCGGTGCCCGCAGTTTCTTCTGCAGCAGCTGCAGGAACCTCAGCCTGTTCAGCCGCGGTATTTTCAGCAGCCTCGGGCTGTTCCTCTTCCTCGGGGTATTCGATAACTTCGAGATCCTCGGGAGTTACCTTGCTCTCAGCCTTGATATCGATCTTGAAGCCTGTGAGCTTAGCAGCGAGCAGCGCGTTCTGACCCTTGTTGCCGATGGCGAGCGAAAGCTGGTTATCAGGCACGATAGCCTTGCACGCTCTCACATGCGGGTCGTTGATGACTACGCGGAGTACCTCAGCGGGCTTGAGCGCCTGCTTGATGAATTCCTCGGGATCATCGCTGTAAAGAACTACGTCAACCTTTTCGCCCTTGAGTTCCTTTGTGACCGCATTGATACGGGACTTCTGAGTGCCTATGCACGCGCCTACTGCGTCAACGTTCGGGTCGTTGCTGATAACAGCGATCTTAGAACGGGAACCGGGAGCGCGGCTGGTGGACTTTATCTCAACAGTGCCATCGTATATCTCAGGGCATTCCAGCTCGAACAGGCGCTTGATAAGACCCTTGTCTGTACGCGTGATGCGCAGCGACTGGCGCTTTGCGCCCTCCTTATATTCTTTGGAAACACCGGTGATATATACCTTGATAACATCGCCGACATGGAGCACCTCGCCCGGAATCTGATCCTGGCGCATGAGGAGCACCTCGTTATGGTTCACCTCGATGGTAGCGTGGCCAGTCTTGGGCTCGATCTTGGTAACGACAGCGGAAACAGCCTCGTTCTCATATTCGCCCCACATCTCGCTGAGCTGCTGACGCTCAACATCGCGGAAGCCCTGCTTGATGAGGTCCTTGGCATTCTTAGCCGCGATACGCTTGAACTCGTGAGTATCGACAGGAACCCTGATGTGGTCGCCGACCTGAGCATTCGGGTCGATCTTGCGTGCGTCCTCAAGAACGATCTCGATTTCCGGCTCATACAGAGTGTCCACCACCTCGATGACTTCCTTAAGTACACTGACATTGAATATATGGCGGTCGAAGTCGATATTGACGAACACGACCTCGCTGTCCTTGTCTTCAAGATGCATGTTGGTCTTGAGGCTCTTTTCGATAGCGCTCTTGATCTTTGTCACGAACACATCTCTGTCGATTCCCTTTTCCTGCGCGTATTCAGTCAGCGCGGTGAAAAAATCCATCATATCGTCCTTGGGCTGTACCTTTTTCTTAGCCATTTTCCATTATTCCTCCGTAAAAATTTTGTCACTCTCCGCCCTTGAGCAGATCGTCGTCGTCAAAATCATCGTAATTTATTGCAGAAACATCAGCCAGCGGAAGCACCAGCTCGCCGAAATCTCCGGTAACCGTGATATTCTCGCCATCAAAGCCGCCCAGCACACAGCTGAACGCCTTTGAGGGAGCGCCCTCGCACAGCTTGTAGGTCTTGACGATGATCTTCTTGCCTATCGACGGTTCCAGCTGGGCTATGCGGCGCACGGGGCGCTCCAGACCTGCAGAGCCTATCTCCAGATAGTCGATCCTGTCAATAAAATCCTGCTTGTCGATCTCCGCGTTGATAAGCCCGTCGATCGACTCGCAGTCGTCGATGGAAACCCCTCCCGGACGGTCGATGAAAATACGCAGGTACCATTTCGCGCCTTCCTTGGCGAACCATACGTCCCACAGCTTGAAGCCGTGCCCCTCTACTATCGGTCTTACCGCAGCGTCAGCCGCAGCCTCGATAGAGCTAAGACCCTTTGCCAGTGCCATTCAGACAGCTCCTTTCAGAATATGCAGCGGGATACGCATTGCTGCATACCCCCGATTAAAACTTAAAGACTGGAGCGAACCCCAGTCTTCAGTCTAATCTATCTTAATGTATTATACCACGTTTTTTTCAGAAAATCAATAGGTTTTTTGAAAAATCTGCGTAAAAGTCACGCTCCACGGTGATTTTCCGCAGAGCGTGATCTTATTTTAGGAGAATTTCATCTGCACATGTGGATATTATCTGTGCTTTCTGCTCAGGAGAAGCACCCCACCAGCAACGGCAGTCAGCCCGACTACTACAGCGCAGGAAGCCGCACCCGTATCGGGATTTGCCTTGTTTTCGTCGGTGTTGTCATTAACAACAGGAGCGGTATCGGTTGTTTCAACAGTATCTGCAGGTTCAGACGGTTCAGCTGTAGGCTCAACAGGCGTTGAGGTATCTCCCTGCTCGTCGCCGGATACATCGCTTGCGCCATCAGCATAGGTCATAAAAGAATACTCGCCGTCGAGTTCAATTACGTAAAGACCCTTGTCACAGCTTCTAACTCCATCTGCGTCTATCTTTTCAGAAACACGCTTGAAGTTCCTGTTGATAAGGAACGCCTTGCCGTCCTTTACAACAGGCGCATACTTGCCGATGAAAGAACCGGCGTCATCATAAGTTGCAAGAAGCTCTCCATCGGAATTCATATAGCCCCATTTATCGTCCTGAGTCTGTACCAGGTATATTTCACCGTCTTCGCTTGAAATGTCCTTATAAGTATCGCTCAGAGTTGTAACTGCATGCAAACCGTTAGCCCCTGCCTCATTACTTATCTGCATGAGAGCCGAACCTGTATCCCAGCTTGCAACAAACTTGTCGCCGTGCAGCTCGGATATTGTCATATTGCCCGAATCATCAAGTGAGAAGTCGATCGTTTCTCCGGTCCCTGTAAGGAAAAGATGATATTCTGCCCCTTTGGGTGCATACTGTGTCCAGAACTGAACATATCCTTTTCCACAACCGGATAATCCGAAGTACATTGAAGTACCGGAATAGATTTCTTCTTCCGTGCAGTCTTTTGTAATTCCGACCAGCTTTATATCATACTCGTCCCAGTCCACTTCAATACCATCAACTTGGTCAATGTGATGCGGCTCTCCGGCATACAAAAAATACGCATTATACTTTTCGTCACATGTCCCAAAATTACCAGCCCACCAGCTGCAGTTTGTCATCGCAAAATCGAATTCTCCATCCGGATCGACCTGCTCATATGTAAAACCACGGCAATCTCCTTTAATAGTACCGTCGTTAATATTCAGAATATATCCATCATCTGTAACATACATCCAGCCGTTCCGGTCGAACGAAGTATTTCGAATTGTTATTTCGTCCGTTCCGTTGAAATCAAATGGATATATTGCCGTTGAACTGCCGTCGTCTGCCCAATTGAATAACTCATTGGTATCGGAATACAAGCCCAGGTTGTTCCAGTCAACATCACCGTTAACGGTGACATCGCTGTAAGAAAACTCACCTGCGGAGCGCCATTTTTTTGCGTCTTTTCCGGTAATGGAAATTAACTTCTCTATGCCGTCCGATGTTCCAATGCCATACAGATCGCCGCGGTGCCATAAGCCATCGCCGCCATTGATACCAAGCTCAGATATCGGCTGGGTATACAGCTTTAATTTACCGGAAGCTGCGTATGCGGGCATCGACAGCCCTACGCAAACAGCAAGCGCAGCCGAAGCCGCAAGAATTCTCTTCATTTTCATATGTTTATCCTCCATCTTTCGTTACACCTTTTGAGATGTACAAATATATTATACACCTTTTCAGATGTTTGTCAAGCAAATTTTCATGGTGTATAATAATTTTGTACATAATTAACAAAAATAATAAACATAAATTGACACTTACAGGAGATGATGATTATGGATATAGGCACACGTCTGAAAGAAGTCCGCGACGGAAAAGCAAATCAGCAGCAGATCGCAGACCTGCTGAAAACCACGCAGCAGCAGATAAGCAAATATGAGAATAACATTCAGGAAATACCCTGCCGTCATATCATCACCCTCGCACAGTATTTTGACGTCTCGACGGACTATCTGCTGTGCCTTACCGATATAAAAGAAAAATACTGGTAAAACAGCCCTTGACAACCCGCAAAAATCGTGCTATAATCAATCCATATGAATACGAAAAGCTGTGACAAGAAACAGTAGGCACATCTGATTTTCCAGAGAAACGGCGGTAGGTGCGAGCCGTTATTGAAGATATGCCGAACCCGTCTTTGAGCTGCGCCCGGAACCCGGAATCCCCGGCAGTAAGCGGCGCCGGAACTCACCGTTAAATGAGGAGCGTTGTATGACGTGAAGCGCGGGATGACCCCGAATTCAGGTGGTAACACGGACTTTGTACAGTTCGCCCTGAGCAGAAATGCTCGGGGCTTTTTGTATTCTTGAGTAAATTCATCATTAGAAAGGAAGAAAAACATGAAACTTGAAAAGCTTGTCGGCGACCGTTTCAAGCAGCGCCCCTCCGACTGCAACATCGACAGCCACGCACTGATGATACGCGGCGGCTACATGAAGTACGTAGCAAACGGAATTTTTTCCAGCTACATGCCGTTAAAGCGCATCACACGCAAAATCGAGCAGATAATCCGCGAGGAAATGGACGCTATAGACGGCCAGGAAGTATCTTTCCCGGTAGTTATGCCCGCTTCTCTCTGGCAGGAATCCGGCAGATATGAGAGCATCGGCAGCGAGCTGCTTCGCTTCACTGACCGCAACAAGGCTCAGATGGTCCTCGGCATGACTCACGAGGAGGCCGCTGTACAGCTGGTACGCGAGTATGCAAACAGCTACACCAAGTATCCGTTCATGATCTACCAGATACAGACAAAGTTCCGCGATGAGGCGCGTCCCCGCGGCGGTCTTATCAGAGTGCGCGAGTTCACGATGAAGGACGCGTATTCCTTCCACACCTCTCAGGAGGATCTGGAGGAATACTACATGCGCTGCCACAAAGCTTACGAACGCATTTATGCGCGCGCAGGCATTCCCGAGGTGATTTCCGTCAAGTCCGACTCCGGCATGATGGGCGGCAGCATCTCTCACGAATTCATGCTGCTCACGCCTATCGGCGAGGACTCCATCGCTATCTGCAAGGACTGCGGTTTCCGCGCAAACATGGAGGCTGCGGAGTCCATAATTGAGAACACCCGCGACGCCGAGAGCCAGCCTCTCACCGAAGTACACACCCCGAATGTCCACACCATCGAGGATATCTGCGAATTTTTGCATTCCCCGCAGGAAAAGAGCTGCAAGGCCGTTGTATACCAGCGCAACCACGATGACAGCTACGTTGTTGTATTTATCCGCGGCGACCTGGACATCAACGAAACAAAGCTCACGAACTACCTTGGCTGCGATATCCACCCGGCAGTGATCACCCCCGAATGCGGACTTAACGCAGGCTATATCGGACCGGTAGGGCTTCCCGAGGGAATGACCGTGCTGTTTGACAAGTCCCTGCAGAACACCAACAACCTCTCCTGCGGCGCAAATAAGGAAGAGTACCACTACACCGGCCTTGACATCGACCGCGACTGCAAGAACGTAGAGTACCGCGATTTTGCGAAGATAATCGAAGGCGGCATATGCCCCAGCTGCGGCAAGAAGCACATCACCATCTCCCGCGGTATCGAGGTAGGCAACATATTCCAGCTCGGCACCAAATACACCAAGAGCATGGGCATGACTTATCTCGACAAGGACGGCAACGCACAGGTTCCGATAATGGGCTGCTATGGCATTGGCGTGGGCAGACTTGCAGCTTCCGTCTGCGAAGTTCACCATGATGATTACGGTCCCATCTGGCCGATGGCTATTGCGCCGTGGCAGGTGCACATCTGCGCGGTCCGTTCCGACGACGCCGAGGTCAGGGAAAAGGCAGACGCACTTTATGACGAACTCACAAAGCGCGGCGTTGAGGTCATCTACGACGACCGCGCAGTGAGCGCAGGCGTAATGTTCTCCGACGCAGACCTGCTGGGTGTTCCGCTGCGCGTTATCGTCAGCCCGAGGAACCTCAAGGACGGCGTAATTGAGATCTCCGCAAGAGATAAGAGCTTCAGCGAGAAGCTTGCTCCTGCCGAGGTTGCAGACAGAGTTCAGCAGAAGATCGCAGAAATGATGCAGTTCGACGTGGAATAATTCAACATTCAACACAAGAACTCCCCACTTTTGGCGGGGAGTTCTTCATATACAGCAGAAATACCCCCGACAGGTTCGGGGGTATCATATTATTTATTGACTTTCATCAGCAGCTTATCAAATTCTTCCTGCGGGACCGGCTTCGAATAATAGAAACCCTGAGCCGCGTCACAGCCGCAGTCGTGCAGGAACTGAGCCTGCTCCTTGGTTTCAACGCCCTCTGCGATTATATCCAGCCCTATATCCTGGGACATTGAGATCGTGTGGGAAATGATCTTTCTTCCGCGCCCGCTTTCCATGAACTTTGACAGGAACTCGCGGTCGATTTTCAGCACGTCGAACTGCGTGGTTTTCAGCATATTGAGCGATGAATAACCGGAACCGAAATCGTCCATAAGCATCGTGAAGCCAGCCGCTTTCATCTTTTCAACTATGTCGGAAACTCCCTGTGCGTCTGTGGTTTCAGTTATTTCCAGTTCCAGCAGCTTTATCGGGACATCGTATTTGTTCACCAGCTTCAGCAGGTAACCCACAACATCGAACGAACGTATGTATTCTCTTGAGATATTCACCGAAACGGGCACTGGTTCGATCGACTTGTCTATCCAGTCGCGTATCTTTTTGCAGGCGCTTTCCCAGATTATCTGGTCAAGCTTGAGAATAAAGCCGTTCTCCTCGAAAACCGGAACGAAATCTGCGGGTGAAATCATGCCCTTTTCAGGGTGTATCCACCTTGCCAGCGCCTCGGCACCGATTATCCGGTTTGACGAAATGCTGTATTTCGGCTGCAGGAACATCACGAACTGGTTGTCAAGCAGCGCATTTTTCATATCCTCTTCGATTATCTGCTTCTTCTGCAGTTCGTTCTTCATTCTGCCATTGAAGAAACCGATATTGTTAAGCGCGCTGCCCTTTACTGACTGCCGCGCAATGCCAGCATTATCACCGTGCCTGCGGGTGTGCAGAGTCCTGTCCTCTGCGATTGCGACGCCGAATATCAGCCGGTAATCCATTTCCTTGAAGCCCGAAAGCATGCTCTCCAGCCGATGAATGAAATCAAGCAGGTGCTGTTCGCTGTCGAAAGCCGTGACTATCATGAAAACGTCCGCATTCAGCCTGCAGTAGGGCTGCTCTTCGCTGCAGATAAGCCCCAGCGTCTGCGTCAGGAACGCCAGCAGTTCATCGCCGCGTTCAACGCCATAATTCTCGTTGATAAGCTTGAACCGCTCCACGTCGAACTGAATAAACGCGATCTTCTCGTCCGGGTGACGCGCCATCATATCAGCAATCTCCTGGCTGTATATCTGCGGCGCACGGTCAGATGAGAATGAAACAAGTATCTTTTTGTTGACTACCTCTTTCTGGGAATACGGACGGATAGTCCCGTGAATTGCGAGCACCTTTCCGCTGTCGTCCCGCAGGAAATGAGCAAAAAAGCCGCAGAGTTTATAATCCTCGTCTGGTTCGAACTTCATTCTGAAGTCAACGCTCAGGCTGTTTGTGTTAATGCCGGAGATTATCGCCTCCTCCAGCCGCGAACTGAACACATTGAACTGTGGGAGATCATCCTCGGCGATAAGGCCGCTTTCTCTCAGGAAATCAAGCGGGTCGCCACCGACATTATCAAAAAGCGCGCTGCCAACCGTAGAAATAGTGCCGGCAGTGCAGTTCCATAAGAAGTGTAAAGAATGCTTATCCTTGTCCAGCATATCTATAAACAGCTGTTTATCTTTTTCAGAGATCCTGCACATCACAACACCACCCATCTGTAACTTTCATTTTCTTGTATAATTATAACATACTTTCTCATGAAATGCAAGTATTTTTGTTAAAATTGTTAAAGATAAGTCGTAATATTTGTCGATTATCCGACATGATCCGGCATGATACGAATGCTTTTGAAGTAATCCAGCGCCGTGAACGTTCTTTCGGTCCGTGACAAGAAGTAGTTTTCCGTCACGCGTTCCAGCATTAATGACGCGCTGTCTGAAACCGAAAACCGGAACGCCCTGTCCAGCCTTGCATAAACGATGTTCCTCATTGCAGCAAGCATTTCCGGCGTGAGGACATAGTATCTCCCGCGGTATTCACGGTCAAAGCAGTCGCCGCAGATAAGTTCCCCGCTGTCCGGCAGGAAGAACATCTCCTGGTGCTCAAACGCGCCGCAGTTGCAGCAGCCGCGCAGGTCGGGGAAATACCCCAGCATACAGGAATACCGCAGTTCAAACGCTGCCTTGACCGCAGAAAGCCTTGCCGCGCTCTGCGCCATTTCCGCCTCGTAGAGCGCTATCGCAAAGAACCTCACCAGGCTGTCAGAATTCCCGGTGAACTGCGCCTGCTCCTGCGGCGTGCAGAACCTCACCGCCTGCGCGAAATAGGAACCCAGCGCCAGCTTCTCGATATCGCTGCCAAGCTCGTGGAAGCTCCGCTTCGGCTTCGCGGAATTCACGGTATACCGCAGCTTCGTCTTATTCAGGCAGAACGTCGCATAGGAAAACAGCCCGCATGAACCGAGCAGCGAGCTGTTTATCTTCTTTACACCGTGCGCCGTGGCTTCGATTATGCCCTGTTCGTCGGTGAGGATATCGAGGAAGCAGTTGCTTTCCCCTATCTCGCGCCGGCCGACAACGATACCGTCGTATGTGAACAGCATTTACGCACCCCCTGAACGGCTGTTACTCGCCGTTTTCCTCTGAGTACATGCCAAGGTCTGAGATAACGCGCTCACGGTTGCGCCAGTCCTCCTTGACCTTGACGAAGCACTGGAGGTTGACCTTTGCGCCAAGCAGGTCCTCCATGTCCCCGCGCGCCATGGAAGCTATCTTTTTGAGCTTCTCGCCGCCCTTGCCGATTATCATGCCCTTGTGGCTTTCCTTTTCGCAGATTATCACCACGCTGATGTCGATTATCTCGGTGTCGCCTTTCATGCGGCTCCTGAACTTTTCGATGTCCACTGCGGTGCCGTGGGGTATCTCCTCCTGCATGACGCGGAGTATCTTCTCGCGGACTATCTCAGAGCACATGAAGCGCTCCGTTCGGTCAGTCGCGATATCGTCCGGGAAGAAGTGTTCTCCCTCCACCGCGAAACGCTCCAGCACCGGCAGTATCTGGTCGGTGTTTATGCGGTTCCTGACCGATATCGGGATTATCTCCTCAAAGTCATACAGCTCGGAATACTGCTGTATTATCTTGAGTATCTCGCTCTTGTCCTTAAGCAGGTCCACCTTGTTCAGCAGAAGCACGACTGCAGTCCCGTGGGAAGCAAAACTGCGTATCAGGTCCTGCTCGATTGAGGACATCTTCTTTGTCACGTCTGCCATGAGTATCGCGCAGTCCACATCGTCAACGCTCCTGCGGATAGACTTGACCATATGCTCGGAAAGCTTTGTCTTAGGCTTGTGCATACCCGGCGTATCGATGAATACATACTGGATATCGCCCTGGGTGAGCACGCCGTTGATGCGGTTGCGCGTGGTCTGCGGCTTCTCGCTGACAATAGATATCTTCTCGCCGACAAGAAGATTTGTCAGCGATGATTTGCCGGCGTTAGCGCGACCTGTTATTGCAATGAATGCGTTCTTTGTCATTTTTTTGCACCTTTATATTCCAAGCGGAATTCCTCATAAATTATCGGCATATCCTCTGTAAATTCGCCGGTACTATTGAAAAAATCCCTGTATTTTCTGAGCCAGTCCCCGATATTGTCGTCCTCGCCCATTTTAAGCACCTGTTCAGGCGTTATCTCATTGAACCGTATCATCTGCGCCCTGACTGATTTCAGAACGCACCGCGGAATTCCGTCCCAGTCGACCACAACAGCGTATTCCCCTCTTCCGGGAACCTCGCTGACAGAAACGCAGCGGCTCACAAAAGCGCGCTTTTTCCCGCGGAGTATCATTTTGACAAGCTTGGCGGAAATCTCCTCGTCCTGCCCCATTCTCAGGATTTTAGCATATGTTGTATTCTGCGGCAGCCCTTTTGCTTCAAGAAATTCCTGCCAGAATTCGGACATTTTACGGTCGATATATGCCTTGTGCATGTCCGGGCGCTTTCTTGCAGTCACACGGAGCGCTTCGCGGTTCTGCCATTCAGTCACCGTCCTGTGGTCGCCGGTGAGCAGCGTTTCCGGGACTTTGCGCCCGTGCCACTCCTCGGGCCGGGTGTACTGCGGGTATTCCAGCAGACCGTTGTAATGGCTCTCGATGCTGTATGCGTCCTCGTTCGGCAGCACGCCGGGCTGCAGCCTTGCAACAGCGTCCGCAACGATGAGCGCGGGGAGTTCGCCGCCGGTCAGCACGTAATTTCCCACCGAAAGTTCCTCGACCTCCAGTTCGTCGAGCACGCGCTGGTCAATGCCCTCGTAGTGCCCGCACAGCAGAATGAGCCACGGTTCCTCAGCGAGTTCCTGCACCTTTTTCTGCGTGAGCACCTCGCCCTGCGGGGACATGTAAATTATACGCGGCCTGCCCTCTTTCTGCGACTTTATCGCGGAAATGCAGTCGTACACCGGCTGCGCCTGCATGAGCATACCCGTGCCGCCGCCGTACGGCTTGTCGTCCACCCTGCGGTGCTTGTTTTCGGTGTATTCCCGTATATCGTGGGAATATATCTCGATGTGCCCGTTCTTTATCCCGCGGCCTATTATGCTCTCGTGAATAACGCTGTCGCACATATCCGTGAACAGCGTTGCGATGTCTATTCTCATTCTCCGTCCTCGGAAGCGTCGTCGAACAGACCGGGCAGCGGGCGAATTATCATCTCGCCTGCGTCGATGTCCGTCTTTAAAACCACCTCGTCGATGCACGGGAACATCAGTTCCCTGCCGTCGTCCTTTTTGATGGAATACACGTCGCTGGCGCCGTTCTGGTAAACATCGGTTATCTTTCCGTAAATCTCACCGGTGTCGGCGTCCTTTACAGTCAGACCGATTATGTCCTGAATGAAATACAGACCCTCTTCAAGCTCTGCGTCGTCGCGGTCGAGATACAGTATCTTTCCGATGAGCGGCTGAGCCTGCTCTATCTTGTCGATACCCGCGAATTTCATGACAACGACATTCTTGTGCGGGAATGCCCGTGCGACCTCCATCGCGGTCTTTCCCTTGTCGAGATAGAGCGTGTCGAAATCGCACAGCACCTCTGCGCTGTCGCAGTAGTACTGCACGCGGACTTCACCGCGTATTCCCTGGGTAGCAACTATCTTGCCTATTTCAAGAAACTGTTTTTTCATGGCGTTCCTCTTAAAGTCCGATCTTGATTATCTCGTCAAAGCCCTGCTGCTTCGCCCTTGAGTAAGCCTTGTCGGCCTTCTTGCGGTTGGCGGCAGCGATGAGCGTAACGTCGCAGTCTGCCTGGAGTTCGTCAGACTTCGCGATAGCTTCGAGGATTGTCTCCGGGCTGTGAAGTATCGCGGTTTTCTTTCTGCTGCCTGCAAGCTGGATATTGTTCTCGGTGACGATGGAGAAAATTCTCTCAAAACCTATTGAGAAGCCGACTGCGGGCACAGTATCGCCGGTAAATCTGCCGATGAGGTTATCGTAACGTCCGCCGCCTGCGACAGTTCCACCGAACTGCTTGCTTGCCACCTCGAAAACAGTGCCGGTGTAGTAGCCCTGCCCCCTTACGAGGGACGGGTCGAACTCAACGCTGTAGCCGTCGGAAAGCTTGTCTGCGGTTTCGATTATGGTGCGGAGCTGCTCAAGAGTTTCCTTTGCGTCCTCGGAGCAGTACTGCGCCATGTCGTCCAGCGTGAGATTTCCCTTTGCGAGAAGTCCGGAAAGCGCGTTCACGGCTTCCTCGGGCATTCCCTTTTCGCGGAGTTCAGCGGCAACGCCGTCAGCGCCTATCTTATCCAGCTTGTCAAAGCTTACGGAAACGGTATCCAGCGCCTTCTCCGGGAAGCCCATGGTCAGCAGGGAGTTTCTCAGCACACGACGGTCGTTGACGCGCACGGTGAATTCACCTATGCCGATTTTGGAAAGCGCCTTTGCAGTGACGGAAATAAGCTCTATCTCACAGCACCAGGAGTCAGAACCGAGAATGTCGATATCGCACTGAACAAACTCGCGCAGTCTGCCGCGCTGGGGTCTTTCCGCGCGATAGACCTTGTCTATCTGAATGCACTTGAACGGAGAGGGCAGGCTGTTGCGGTTGTTCGCATAGTAGCGGGAAAGCGGCAGCGTAAGGTCGTAGCGCAGACCGAGGTCGCACAGTTCCTTTTCGTCCACCGGGGACTTTGCAAGGGCTTCTGCAAGCTTGTCGCCGCGCTTCATTATGCGGAAGATGAGGTTAAGGTTGTCACCGCCGTCGCTCTTGTCAAGGTTCTCTGCGCTTTCGATGGCGGGGGTGTAGATGCGCGTAAATCCGCTTGCGGTGTAGGTGTCAAGGATCAGGTTCATCAGACGGTCGCGCTGTGCGGCAGCCTCCGGTAAATATTCCTGCATGCCCTTCTGAGGTTTTATGTTCATGTTCGTGTTTCCTTTCGTTTATAGATATTGGATAAATCCTGTTTTTTCCGTTCTGTCATAGCCTGCGTGCTCGTAGAAATTCAGCGTGCTTTCCAGCTTGGAACCGGTCATCAGCACAAGCCTGTAGCAGTTCTCCCGCTTTGCCAGTTCACGGGCATATTCAAGGCAGGCCGTCGCTAAATGCCGTCCCCGGTAATCCGGGTGGGTCACAACGTTCTCGACCCAGGCGTATGGTCGCGGGCCGTGGGTGAGGTTCGGCATTATAACGCAGGTTATCGTGGAAACCAGCCTGCCGTCCTCCTCTGCGACTATCAGGTGGTAGTCCGGGTCGCTGACAAGACGCTCCCACAGTTCCCTGGTCTGTTCTGCCGGGGGTATTTCGGTTTCGTGGAGATGCAGGTACAGTTCCATCAGCTGTTCGTATTCATCGGGACGTACTTCTCTTATCATAGATTACCTCCTGCAATGCACATATATTATATTTTAACACATAAACTCGTTTATTTCAAGTACCAGCGCAAAAAAAGCCGTACTTTTCAAAAAGCCGTTGACAAACAGGGGGAAATATAGTAAAATATAGAGTGGACTAACCCGTCAGGGCTGCTGAATAAACGAAAGGAACAGACAAAAATGGCAAAGTTGAACGAAAATTTCTTTAACCTGAAGAAAAACTACCTCTTCATTGATATCGGCAAGCGCGTCAAGGCGTATTCTGCCGCTCACCCGGAAGCAAAGCTCATCAGAATGGGCATCGGCGACGTAACACAGCCCCTCGCTCCCGTTGTGGTTGACGCTATGGTAAAGGCTGCAAAGGAGATGGGCGTAAAGGAAACATTCCGCGGATACGAGGACAGCGGCGCTGGTTACGACTTCCTGCGCGACGCGGTTTCCAACTACTATAAGAGCTTCGGTGCGGAAGTTGACCCCGCTGTTATCCACATCAGCGACGGCGCAAAGAGCGACTGCGGCAACATCATCGACATCTTCGGCGATGGTAACACCGTTGTAGTCACCGACCCGGCTTACCCGGTATACGTTGACAGCAACATCATGAGCGGCAACACCGTTGTTTACGCGAATTCCACTGAGGAAAACGGCTTTGCGGCAATGCCCCCCAAGGACGTTAAGGCTGACATTATCTACCTCTGCTCCCCGAACAACCCGACTGGTTCCGTTTACACAAAGGCTCAGCTGAAGGAATGGGTGGACTACGCGCTGGCAAACGAGGCTGTCATCATCTTCGACGCAGCCTATGAAGCGTTTATCACTGACCCTGAGCTCCCCAGAAGCATCTACCTGATAGAGGGCGCCAAGAAGTGCGCTATCGAAATCTGCTCTCTGTCCAAGACTGCAGGCTTCACCGGCACACGCTGCGGTTACACCATCGTCCCCGAAGAACTGGTACAGAAGAACAGCAAGGGCGAGGAAGTAAAGATCGCAGACCTGTGGAACAGACGTCAGGGCAGCAAGTTCAACGGCGTATCCTACCCAGTACAGCGCGCAGCCGAGGCTGTATTCACCCCTGAGGGACAGGCGCAGACAAAGGCTACCATCGCATATTATCAGGAGAACGCGCGCATTATCGCACACACCTGCGACGAACTCGGCATCAAGTACACCGGCGGCATCAACTCACCGTACATCTGGCTTAAGAGCCCGAACGGCATGGGCAGCTGGGAATTCTTCGACTACCTGCTCAACGAGATCCAGGTGGTAGGAACTCCGGGCGCCGGCTTCGGTGCAAACGGCGACGGCTGGTTCAGACTGACTGCATTCAGCACACACGAGCTCACCACAGAAGCTATGGAGAGATTCAAAAAGCTGTTCAAGAAGTAATATTTTAGGGGAAGCCGCTCAGCTTCCCCTTTTTCGAATGCATCAGCACCCTGCCCGAAAATCTTATAAAGGTCACCTCTAAAAACCTTGTTTGAGTGAAAATGTGTATAGCACACCGCCTGCTTCAGAAAACCTCCTCGTAAGGCATACAGCCTTACTTCGTCGGCTTTCATCGCATTCGGCGCACTCTACCCATTTTCCCTTTTCAAACCAGTTTTTAGAGGTTCCCATAAATTATCAAGCGCCGTTCATATTGCGAGCGGCGCTTGCTATTATCTTATTGCGTCTTTCATGGACTTGACGTACTCATAGATGTGGTCGGGGGCTTCGCTGCCGTACTGCGCAACGAGTTTTACTATCGCGCTGCCGACGATAACGCCGTCTGCAAGCTCTGCCATATTCTTAGCCTGCTCGGGCCTGCTTATGCCAAAGCCGATAGCCGCGGGGACTTTCGCGTACTTCTTTACCGCTTCCATGATGTGGTGAAGGTCGGTCTTTATCTCGCTGCGGACTCCGGTGACGCCCATGGAAGAAACTATGTAGATAAAGCCCTCCGCCTCGTTGGCTATCATCTTGATACGCTCCTCGCTGGTGGGCGCGATGAGTGAAATAACGGAAACACCATATTTCTGCGCAACATCAGCGGCTTCATGCTTCTCCTCATAGGGCATATCCGGGCAGATAAGTCCGTCAACGCCTATTTCCCTGCAGCGCGCGAAAAATCTGTCATAGCCGTACTTGAACACCGGGTTGAGATACGTCATGAAGCATATCGGGATATCGGTATTCTGGCGCACCTTTTCAGCAAGCTCAAATGCGCGGTCGGTGGTCATTCCGTGGCTCAGGGCGCGGATATTTGCCTCCTGGATAACAGGACCCTCAGCGATGGGGTCGCTGAACGGAATTCCTATCTCGATGAGGTCAGCACCTGCCCGGACCATTGCCATGATATTGTTGAAGCTGTCGTCAAATGTCGGGTCGCCGGCAGTCAGGAAGCCGATGAACGCCTTTTTGTTCTCAAATGCGCTGTGTATCTTATTCATGCAGATCAATCCCCCTGTATCTTGCTATTGCAGCAACGTCCTTGTCGCCACGGCCGGAAAGGCAGCAGATGATTATATCGTCCTTGCTCATGGTCGGTGCTATCTTCATCAGGTGCGCTACTGCATGCGCGCTCTCGATGGCGCAGATTATTCCCTCGGTGCGGGCAATGTACTCAAAAGCGTTGACTGCCTCGTCGTCCGTTACGGGGATGTATTCCGCTCTGCCTATCTCGTGGAGATGAGCGTGCTCCGGACCTATTCCGGGGTAGTCAAGTCCCGCTGAAATGGAATATACCGGCGCGATCTGACCGTACTCATTCTGGCAGAAAAGGGACTTCATGCCGTGGAATATACCCAGCGTGCCCGTTGCGATTGTCGCTGCAGTCTCGCCGGTGTCAACGCCGCGTCCGGCCGCCTCGCAGCCTATCAGGCGCACATCCTTGTCGTTGATGAAGTTGTAGAACATTCCCATGGCATTGGAACCACCGCCAACGCACGCCATTACAGCCGTGGGGAGCCTTCCCTCTTTTTCAAGTATCTGCTCGCGGGCTTCCTTGGAGATAACGCTCTGGAAGTCGCGCACGATCATCGGAAACGGGTGCGGTCCCATTACGGAACCGAGGACATACAGCGTGTCGTCCACACGGGTGGTCCAGTCGCGCATTGCTTCGTTTACGGCGTCCTTGAGGGTCATTGTGCCGGTGGTGACGGGGTTCACCTTTGCACCGAGGAGCTCCATGCGGTAAACATTCAGAGCCTGACGTATGGTGTCCTCCCTGCCCATGAATATCTCGCACTCAAGCCCCAGCAGAGCCGCCGCCGTAGCCGCTGCAACGCCGTGCTGACCTGCGCCGGTTTCCGCGATGATGCGGGTCTTGCCCATCTTCTTCGCAAGAAGCGCCTGACCGAGAACGTTGTTTATCTTATGTGATCCGGTGTGGTTGAGGTCCTCGCGCTTGAAGTATATTTTCGCGCCGCCGAGGTCCTTTGTCATCTTATCAGCGTAATAAAGCAGCGACGGGCGCCCTGCGTATTCCCGCAGGAGCGTGTTGAGTTCATCGTTGAACTGCTTGTCGTGTTTGTAGAATTCGTAAGCTTCCTCAAGCTTATGTATTTCGTTCATGAGCGTTTCGGGAATATACTGTCCTCCGAAATCGCCGTAGCGTCCCTTTGCCATGTCGTTTATCCTTTCATTAATTACAGATCTCTTATGATACGCACTGCCGCCAGCATTTTATCACGGTCCTTGAGTTTTTCCGTTTCAACGCCGCTGGATAAGTCAACGCAGTACGGTCGGATATCCTCCGCTGCCTGCCGCAGATTGTCCGGGGTAAGTCCCCCGGCAAGAAAGAACGGCTGGCGTATCTCAGCGCCGGAAAGCAGCGAATGATCGAACATCTCGCCTGTGCCCGTCCCGTTGTCCAGCAGGACGTAATCCGCGCCAAGCGCCTGCACGCTGCGGATATCCTCCGGGGTGCGTATCTTAGCTGCCTTGATTATCGGCGCGCCGGTAAGCCCGCGCAGCCTGCGGATATAATCCGCGTCCTCCTGCCCGTGAAGCTGTATCACATCTATTATACCACAATTTGCATACTCAGCGCAAGTGGTTTCCGGGGAATTTACGAAAACTCCCACAGCCTTTATTTCCGGTGAGAGCCGCGAGCGCAGCCGCTGAGCCGTTTCACGGCCGATATTCCTGTGGCTTTTCGGAAAGCCCAGGATAAACCCGATGTAATCCGGCCTTGCTTCGTTCGCAAAATCAATATCACAGTCGCGGAACATTCCGCAGAGTTTTATCTTCATTTCAGCGACCCCTGAGTTCCTCGAGAGCCGCTTTCTTGTCAGGGCTTCTCATGAGCGTTTCACCGATGAGTACCGCATTAGTGCCGTTACGGCGCAGCGCTTCGATGTCTGCGGCCGTTTTTATTCCGCTCTCGGAAACGAACAGTATCTCCGGTGGAACAAGCCTGCGCAGCCGCGCGGAATTATTGATATCCACCGTGAATGTTTTCAGGTCGCGGTTGTTTACGCCGATGATATCAGCGCCGACTTCAACCGCCGTGCGGACTTCCTCCTCGTCGTGCGCTTCCACCAGTGCCGAAAGCCCCAGCGACCGCGCGATTTCAAGGTACTCGCTCAGCTGCCCGCGGGAAAGTATCGAGCATATCAGCAGCACCGCGGAAGCCCCCAGCGTTTTCGCCTGATATATCATGTACTCGTCCACGGTGAAATCCTTGCGCAGCACCGGAATACCGACTGCCTGCGATATCTCCCGCAGATAATCGTCGCTGCCCCTGAACCAGAACGGTTCCGTCAGGCAGGAAATAGCCGCAGCGCCCGCAGCCTCGTATTCCCGCGCGATATCGAGATACGGGAAATCCTGCGCGATAAGCCCCTTTGACGGAGAAGCGCGCTTG
>HF989497.1:38602-56131 GCA_000432175.1 Eubacterium sp. CAG:786 | reverse complement strand
AGCGCGCTTGACCTCGCAGATGAACGAAATATCGCTGCCGCCCAGCGCCTTCGTGAACGGAAATCCGGTGTTGGCGTCCAGCGCTTCCGCGCGTTTTTTCATCTCATTCAGCGGGACTGCCGCCTTTTCATCGGCAACGCGCTGCACCGTGCGTTCTGCTATCTCCTGTAAAATCATGCAGTCACCTCGTTGGAAACCTTGATGTACTTTTCAAGAGTCCTGAGCGCCGCGCCGCTGTCGATGTTTTCTGCGGCAAGCTTTATGCCCTCCTCCATCGTAACGCCCTTTACGATGTGGAGCGCCGCGCCCGCATTCAGCAGAACCGCGTCCCTGCCAGCGCCCTGCTCACCGGAAAGAATGCGCTTTGCAGCCGCTGCGTTCTCGTCGGGAGTACCACCCACCAGCTCGGATTTGTCGTGGAGCTTCATGCCGAACTGCTCAGGGGTCATCTCATATTTATCATAGTTAGCGCCGTTGAATTCCAGCACCATAGTGGGAGCGCTGACGGAGATCTCGTCCAGCTTATCCGTGCCGAATACTGCCATACCGCGCTTTACGCCCAGCTTTACCAGGGACTTTGCCATCGGCTCCAGGAGTTCCGGCTTGTAAACGCCAAGCAGCTGGAATGCCGGGTGCGCCGGGTTCGTGAGCGGGCCGAGCACGTTGAATATCGTCGGAATGCCTATCTCCTTGCGGACGTGGCCGACGTACTTCATCGCGCTGTGGTACTTCTGCGCGAACAGGAAGCACATTCCGGCTTCGTCGAGCAGTTTTACGCAGCCCTCTGGGGAAGTTGCGATGTTAACGCCCAGCGCTTCAAGGCAGTCAGCGGTGCCGCACTTGCTGGAAGCTGCGCGGTTGCCGTGCTTTGCGACCTTTACTCCCGCAGCGGCGCAGACCAACGCCGAAACAGTGGAAACATTGATGGAATTGGAGCCGTCGCCACCCGTGCCGACTATCTCCAGCACATCTCCAGAATAATTCACCGGAGTTGCCACATCGCGCATAACAAAGGCGCTCGCGGATATCTCGTCGGCAGTTTCGCCCTTGATGTGCAGCGCTGTGAGGTAGGCTGCAGTCTGTGCGGGGGTGGTGTTTCCGGTCATTATTTCGCGGGTGACTTCCGCTGCCTCGTCATAGGTGAGGTCTGTTCCGTCTGCCGCTTTCTTTATCATTTCCTTTATCATAATGTTACCTCCAGAAAATTCTCAGCCATTTCTCTTCCGTGCTGTGTGAGTATCGACTCCGGGTGGAACTGCACGCCGTATATCGGGTAGTCCCTGTGTTCCACTGCCATTATCTCGCCGTCGTCAGTGCGCGCCGTGACTTTCAGGCAGTCCGGAAATCCCTCTTCAGAAGCCGCAAGCGAATGATACCGCGCGACCTCGCATTTCTCGGGAAGTCCCCTGAAAAGCGTGCTTGCAGTGTCCAGCTTCGTCACGGACTTCTTGCCGTGCATGAGCTTCTTAGCGTAGGTTATCTCAGCGCCGAATGTCTCGCATATCGCCTGATGTCCCAGACAAACGCCGAGCACCGGGATTTTCCCTGCTGCGGCCTTTATAACGTCCTCGCATACGCCTGCGTCGCACGGACGTCCCGGGCCGGGGCTGACGATTATGTGAGAGGGTCTGAGCGCCATTATTTCCTCCACCGTCAGTTCGTCGTTGCGTATGACCTTTATATCCGGGTTTATTCCGCCGATAAGCTGGTACAGATTGTACGAAAAGCTGTCGTAATTATCTATCAGAAGTATCATAAACTCTCCTCCTGTGCGATGGTGAGCGCGTTCATGACTGCCTTAGCCTTGTTGATGCACTCGTTGAATTCATTCTCCGGGACGCTGTCTGCAACTATGCCGGCGCCGCTCCTCACGAACACCCTGCCATTCTTGCGGAATGCGAGCCTTATCGCGATGCATGTATCAAGATTTCCGCGGAAATCAATGTACCCTACCGCGCCGCCGTAAACGCCGCGCTTGTTGTTTTCCAGTTCGTTGATTATCTCGCAGGCACGCAGCTTGGGCGCGCCGGAAAGCGTTCCTGCCGGGAGTATCGCGTCAACGGCGTCCAAAGCGGACTTGTTATCGCGTATCTCACCGCGCACCGTCGAGCCGATGTGCATGACGTGGGAATAACACTCGATGCTCATGTACTTTTCGACCTCAACGCTGCCGAATTTGCTTATCTTGCCGATATCGTTGCGCCCGAGGTCAACAAGCATGTTGTGCTCGGAAAGCTCCTTTTCGTCGTGCAGGAGTTCATTTTCGAGGCGCTTGTCCTCTTCGTCCGTCGCGCCGCGGGGACGCGTGCCGGCAAGCGGGAATGTGTGCAGCGTTCCGTTTTCAAGCTTCACCAGTGTTTCAGGGGAAGCGCCGGCTATCTCCATATCGTCGCTGGAGAAGAAGAACATGTACGGCGACGGGTTGGTTGCCCGGAGCACCCTGTAAGCGTCCAGCAGGCTTCCGTCGAAATCAGCGTCAAGCCTGTTTGAGAGCACCACCTGGAATATATCGCCCTCGTAGATGTAGTGCTTCGCTTTCTCCACCATTGCGCAGTACTGCTCCTTGTCGAACAGCTTGCGGAACTCCGATGTAAGCTTTCCGTGGGGAATATCAGCGGGCTTGCCGTACCTGATGAGCTGTTCCATTTCAGCAAGTTCCTTTTCAGCCTTTGCGTATTCGCTGTCGATATTCTCAGAGGAAATGTTGGTTATCAGCACTATCTTCTGGTGGATATTATCGAACGCGATGACCTTATCGAAAAGCATCAGGTCAACGTCCTTGAAGTGCTCCTCGTCCTCTGCGTCGAGGTTCAGCGTAGGCTCGCTGTACTTGATGTAGTCGTACGAGAAGTACCCCACCAGCCCGCCTGTGAACGACGGAAATCCCTCCAGCTTGGGGCTGCTGTACCTGGACATCAGCTGCCTGATGTAGTCTGCCGGGTGGGACTGCCTCGAGGTTTCCACCGTGCCGCTGAGCACGTCCTTTACGGTGAGTTCACCGTTGATGCAGGTTATCTCCAGCTTCGGGTTATATCCAAGGAATGTGTAACGTCCCCATTTTTCCTGGTTCTCTACGCTCTCGAGAATGTAAACGTGACGGCTCACTGCACGAAGCTTTTTGAGCACCTCTATAGGCGTTGTGAAGTCCGAGAGGATCTCGCGGCATACCGGTATAACGCTGTATCCGGTGAATTCCTTTGCCTGTTCAAGAGTAGGTTTCAGCATGATTTCTGCTCCTTCCGAATAACAAAAACTCCGCCCTTAAACGCAGAATTCCTCTGCTTTTAAGGACGGAGTAATACTTTATACTACCGTGGTGCCACCTTAATTTGCGGTCATTGAACCGCACACTCGCCGGATACCAACATATCCCTGCAATTAACGCTTGCAACACGTCGCAGAATACTCAGCGGCTTTGGACACCGCCTTTGACTGCGCCCTCGGTGGTCCATTTGATATGCTCTGCGTCCTGCGGTACTCCCAGCAACGACCGCTCTCTGTGAGTGCACAAGCATTTTTATCTCCACTTCAATGGTTTGTAAGGGCGTATTCGATTTTAAAGCCCGTGCGGTTTGGACGCCGACGAACCTTTCATTGGTGTTATGATACCACAAAAATTTCATCTTGTCAAGGGCTTTTTGAATTTTTTTTGCACATTTCCTGCAAATTTATTTCGCCTAAAATTCATGCTAGAATTTACCTAAAAAGATTGTTTATCCGCTTGAAAAATATAACCGGATATGCTATACTATAGCTATCCGATGACCGGAAAATAATTCAGTGAGGTAACACGATGCCGATAATCTACGACGAACAAAAGCGCGTATTCAAGCTTGACACCCCAAATACCACATACGCATTTCACGTAACCAATTCCAACAACCTGCTGCACCTGTATTACGGTGCGTCCATTCCCGAAACGGACATCACGCACATGCTGCGCATTCCGAACGACGAGCCTTTTGTGCCCTCCACTCACGACGGAATGGGTCCGCATTCCTTTGACTGCGCGGCTATTGAGTTCCCGACCAGCGGCGTTGCGGATTTCCGCGAGCCCTGCATGCAGCTGATGGACAAGTACGGCATGTCTGCATGCGAATGCTACTTCGACAGCTACGCGATATTCAAGGGCAAGAAGAAGCTTGAGGGTCTCCCCGCAACTTACGCGAATACCGACGACGAAGTCACCAGCCTTGAGGTATACTGCAAGGACCCGCACAACGGTCTGAAAATAACCCTGCAGTACAGCGTATTCGAAAAGCTGGACGTGATCACGCGCTCCGTAAAGGTCAGGAACGACGGCGCCGACCCCATCGAACTCCGCAGACTGCTTTCCACCTGCGTGGAACTCGACAGCAGGGACTACGACATGATCACGCTGTACGGCACCTGGGCAAGGGAGCGCCATGTTCAGCGCAACCCGCTCCACTTCGGCAAGCAGCTCGTTGACAGCTGCCGCGGTTCGACCAGCCACGCTCACAACAACTTCATCGCGATAGTAGACCACAAGGCTACCGAGGATTACGGCGACTGCTACGGCTTTGCGCTGTGCTATTCCGGCAGCTTCGTTGCAGGCTGCGAGGTCAACCAGTACGAAAAGACCCGCGTGTTCTCCGGCATCAACCCGTATGATTTCAGCTGGCACCTTGATCTCGGTGAGGAATTCCAGGCGCCGGAAGTCATCATGGTATTCTCCGCGGACGGTATCGGCAGCATGAGCCGCACATTCCACGACGTAATGAGAAACAACCTCACCCGCGGCAAGTGGAAGGATATCCGCCGCCCCATTCTCATCAACAACTGGGAAGCTACCTACTTCAACTTTGACACCGACAAGCTGCTTGATATCGCGCGCGAGTCCGCAAAGGCAGGCATTGAGATGCTGGTAATGGACGACGGCTGGTTCGGACACCGCAACGACGACAGATCCTCCCTGGGCGACTGGTTCGTTAACGAAAACAAGATCAGGGGCGGACTGAAGCATCTCGTTGACGAGGTGAACAAGCTGGGACTCAAGTTCGGTATCTGGTTCGAACCCGAGATGATAAGCCCCGACAGCGAACTGTACAAGGCGCACCCCGACTGGTGCATCCACATCCCGGGACGTCCCCGCACCACCTGCCGTTCGCAGCTGGTCATCGACTTCTCACGCAAGGACGTGCGCGACTACATCTACGACCAGATGTATAAGATACTGTCCTCCGCGAATATAGAGTACGTCAAGTGGGACATGAACCGTCAGCTCTGCGAAGTCGGCAACGAGGTGCTGCCGCCTGAAAGACAGCGCGAGATATGGCACCGCTATGTCCTGGGCGTTTATGAGATCCAGGAGCGCCTGCTGACCGACTTCCCCGACCTGCTGCTTGAAAACTGCGCGGGTGGTGGTTCCAGATTTGACGCCGGCATGCTGTACTATTCACCGCAGATCTGGTGCTCCGACGACACCGACGCTATCGAGCGCCTGAAAATACAGTACGGTACTTCCCTGTGCTACCCCTGCTCCTGCTTCGGCGCGCACGTTTCCGACAGCCCGAACCACTGCGTCGGCCGTATCACCCCGTTCGAGACAAGAGGCCGCGTTGCAATGGTGGGAACTTTCGGCTACGAGCTTGACATCACCAGGATATCCGACGACGACAAGTGGAATATCCGCAAGCAGATCGAGGAATTCAACAAATACAACCCGCTGGTGCGCACCGGCGACCAGTACCGCATAGGAAACCCGTTCGACAACGACCGCTTCGACGCATGGGAATTCGTTGCCAAGGACAAGAGCGAGGCACTGCTTGAGTACATTCAGGTGCTCAAGGAACCGAGCGTGTTCCTGCACCGCATACGTCTTGTCGGGCTGGAAAAGGGCTGCTGGTACCAGCACGAGGAAACAGGCCGCGTATACAGCGCGGAAGTCCTCATGAACAGCGGATTTGATATTCCCTCGCTGTGGGGCGATTTTCAGAGCTACATCGCACATTTCATCAAGGTGGAGAGGTAAAGCCAGAGCGCCCGGCGCATTGTTCCGGGCGCTTTTTTGATACGGAGGGGCAGAATGGCTGATATCAACAGCATTTTCATTCCAAAGAGGATAAGCCAGGGGCTCCGGCGCGTCTACAGCGACCGGGTGACTGTCATCTATGCCCCGGACGGCACCGGAAAATCCACCCTCATACGTGAATTCATCAACCGCACGCGGCCTGACGGCACCTCGATACGCTTCATTACCTCAGCCGTGAATACCGGCGACTGCTTTTCGCAGATATGCACCCACGTCACCGGAAAGCCTCTGAGCGAGCCGGTCTCAGATACTGAATACATACAGCTGCGCGAGGAATTCGAAAAAGCCGCTCCAGAAAAGGAACTGGTGCTTATCATCGACTGCAGCTACTCCGGCGATACGCTTTTGGGGAACCAGCGCACCGCACAGCTGCTTGCGGAATGCAGACGCGCGCATTTCGTGTTTATCTGCAGTTCGCTCAAACCGAACTACCGAAGGCTCGCTGCCGAGTTGAAATTCACGCTGGTCGCGCGGGAGAACATCGCCATGAACCCCGACGAGATCGCAGAATACGCCCGGAGATGCGGCGTCAGCATAAATGCCGCAGAGGTGTATTCCGCATGCCAGGGAACATTCCTCGGGGCAAGGCTCTGCTTCATGATGGCTCTGCAGGGGCAGGAATTCAGCGGGCTTTCCACCGAAACGAAGCTTTACAAAGCCGTTCTTGAACAGCAGACGCAGCGCACGCATGGCGCCCTTATCATGGTTTCGGCGTTCGGCGTCGTTTCGCAGGAATTCTGCGTGGAACTGCGTTCACTCAACGCGATATGCGATTTCTTCGGCAAAGACCTGCTGGAACCCGGCGCCATGTTCGATGAACTGCAGAAGCTGCGCCGCGTGATACCGCTGATGGAAATAAACATGCGCCGGCACACGGTGCAGTTCCACCCGATATTGATGCACTCTATCCGCAGGCTGTTTGACAGCTTGCCGGAAAACGTTCAGCACGACCTCAGGATATGCTATGGCAGGGAATTTCTGCGCAACCGCAAGGATTACTATGCGTTCTGCGAATTCTTTCTTGCCGGTGAATATGAACTCGCAGCGGAAATACACAACAATGAGCGCATAACATATTCCCTGCTGATGCGCAGCAGCGGTCTGCTCAACACATTCATCATGGAATGCCCGCTCACCTGCAAAGCCGCGATACCCAGACTCCTCAGAGTCAGTTCCATGCTCATGCAGACAGACCTCAAACACACGATCCAGACCAGGTACTCCGAAATAATAGCTTACATCACAAACTCCCCGGACTATTCAGCCACCGAACGGCATTCGCTGCTGAGCTATGCGTATGCACTGCGTGCAAATGAAGCGCTCTACGTACTTGACAGAATGGGAGCCAGCATAAAGCGCGCATACGATATGTTCCGCGGCAAGCGCGAGTTTGACTCACCGCTGTTTGCCTGGACGATGTATTCCCCGACGGTTTTCTTTCTGATACACCGGCGCGGTTACTCAGTGCACACTGAAACGGCTCAGTTCACGCGATATCAGCACATGTACACCGAAATGCTGGATCACGGAAGGTTCACTGAGATCATATTCTCCGGAGAGGCGAAGTACACTGCCGGCGACCTTTCCGGAGGGCTGGAGCTGCTTTCTGCAGCGGCGTCGCTGTGCACGGGCAGCAACCGTATCGCCACACGGCTTACGGCTATGTACTGCGCCGCAAAATGCTGCCTGTTCCTTGGCGACCACAAGCGCTTTTTCGAGTTCGTGCGCGGAATACTCCGCATAGAGCGCGCGAATTTCAGCCGGGAAGAGGGCGACTGCGCGCGGCTCATGATAGGACTGCTGAGCATCCTGCGCGGAGGCACCTATGAAGATACCTGGTACGCCCTCTGCGCAGACCAGAGCGACCCGATAATGAACCGCTTCACCGCGCCGTATTTTTCCATGGTCAAAGCCCAGAACCTGCTGCGCATAGGGATGTACGATATTCTTGCCGAGAACTCCGATAGGTACCTTGAAACAGCTTCCACAGCCGGCAACGAAGCCGCAGGAATAAAGCTGCGGCTGTTTGCCGCGCACGCGCTGATGTCGATAGGCAGCTGGGACAAGGCGATACGATACGCTGAGGAAGCCCTGGAATGCGCCCGCGAAAACGGAATTCCTGCCGAGCTCGCGGAGTATTACGCTATCTACCCGGAATTCTTCCGGCAGATAAGGGGGCTTACATCCCCGCAGCTGCAGCCGTTCATCGACGACGTGGAAAGGCTTGGTAAGCAGTTCCTGCGCGGGGTGGAAACAGTGCGCAGCTACGAAATAACCTACCTCTCAAACGCGCACAGGGATAACTACGCGGATCACTACCTTGTACCGCTGAAACACCTGATAGTCTCCACCCGTAAACTCAGGGAAAAGCTGGGACTGTCCGAAAAGGCTTATTCCTACGCGATAATGGCGGCTTCCGACGTAAGCAACGAAGAGATGAGCCGCATTTTCAGCGTAAGCTGCGACAGCATAAAAAGCAGCCTCAAGAGGACATACAAAGCGCTTGGGGTAAGCAGCCGGCGCGGTCTTATCGGTATAATACCAACGCTCAAATAAATTGGCAGGTGCAAATCAATGCACCTGCCAGAGACCGTCGAAAAAGTCAAAATATCAGGCTGTCGAGAAGCCCTCAGATTCTAGGAACCCGCACTGCGACTAGGCTTTGTGCCTGTCGCAGTACGGAGTGACGACGAAGATGAGGGTTTATCGACAGCCCTTTTTTATGACCTGCAGATGACGTCAGCAACCTGCTCCAATGTTTCGCAGATGTAATCCGCGCTGTACTGCTCGAATTCCTCACGGCTGCCGAAGCCCACCAGCACCGCAGCGCATTTCATTCCGGCGTCGTGGGCACCGATGATGTCGTGCATTCTGTCGCCGACCATGAGGCACTCCCCGGGCTTTGCGCCGGTGGAATGCAGCACGTATTGTATAACCTCCAGCTTGCTCCCGCGGGAGCCGTCCATTGTCGCAGCGCCGACGAAATCAAAGTACCCCAGTATCCCGAATTTCTCCAGAATGCGCACGCTGAACTCCTCCGGCTTGGAGGTAGCAAGGCACACGCGCTTTCCCATGCGCTTCAGTTCTTTCAGGAACTCCACCGTGCCCGGTATCAGCCTGTTCTCGAAAAGCCCTGTCGCACCATAATATTCACGGTACAGCCGCACCGCTTCCCTTGCCTGTTCCTCCGGGAACCCGCGCCGCGTGAATTCCACCATGAGCGGCGGACCGATGAAACTGCGCAGGCTTTCCCTCTCCGGGACTTCAAGCCCGAGCTTTTCATATGCGTACATGACGCCGTTGGTGATGCCGATGTACGGGTCGGTGATAGTACCGTCAAGGTCCAAAAGTATCGTGCTGAATGCCATCATTTACCCTTTCTGTCGGAAGCGATGAGCCTGCGTATCGCGCCTATCGCGCAGTTTATCGCGCGCTCGCTGCTGTCGCAGCGCTTGTCCGGGAGTCCGGCGTTTGTGCGCTCAACATTCCACAGCGCGGTCAGGACTGCGCCTGCGCGCACTCTTCTCAGCAGGGCAACAGAGAATATCGCAGCCGCTTCCATCTCGGAAGTCAGGCAGCCGCATTTCAGGTAGCCCTCCCATGCGGAGCAGAGCTTCCCGGGGACTGCGGTGTTCTTCGGGTCTATCTCGCCGTAGAAATTATCCTTGGAGTGCACCACGCCGACATGCGCGCGGTTTCCGTCCTCGTCGGTGGAAAGCTCGTCCGCAGCCGCCTTGAGCGCGCAAACCACCTCGAAATCAGCGACTGCTGGGTAGTTATCCGGAATGTACTCGTGGCTGGTACCCTCGCTGCGTATTGCAGCATTCGCGATGAGCAGGTCGCCCCCGACTACCTTCAGATCGATTCCACCGCTGGTGCCCACTCGAATGAACGTATCCGCGCCGCACTGTATCAGTTCTTCCACCGCGATGGCGGCAGAGGGTCCCCCGATACCGGTGGAGCAAACGCTCACCTTTTCGCCGTCAAGGCAGCCGGTGTATGTGGTATACTCGCGGTTGCTGGCGATAAGCCTTGCATTCTCCAGCTTCGCGGCTATCTTAGGGACGCGCCCCGGGTCGCCGGGAAGTATCACGTACTTCCCGATGTCGCCCTTACGCGTTTTAAGATGGAACATGATATCCTCAGAAATGATGCTCTCCATTTGGAACTCCTTTCAGCAAGTCAGGAAATTATATGGTGCTTCCCTCGGTCATGACTATGCACTTGGACGGGCACGCCTGCGCGCAGATACCGCAGCCCATGCAGTGCTCGTAATTTATCGAAGCGTGGTTGTCCTTTACGGTTATAGCGCCGGAAGGGCACTTCTTCTCGCAGAGGCGGCAGCCAAGACAGCCGTTTTTGCATATCGCGCGGGTGACTTTCGCGTTGTCCTTTGAGGAACAGCGAACCTCGTAAGGGTAATCCACCGGACGGATAACGATGAGGTGGTTCGGGCAGGCTGCCACGCACTTTCCGCAGGCGCCGCACTTTTCGGCGTCCACCACTGCAACTCCGTTAACAACGTGTATCGCGTGCCTGTGGCAGGTGCAAATCAATGCACCTGCCAATTTTTATTCATCGTCGGAAATATCGTTGCCTAATTGTTCGGTCTGTTCATCGGTTGAATTATCCGCAGTGGACAGCATCTGTTCCGGGTCGTGGGGTCCGTTCCCCTTGCGGCGCAGGAAGTCCGAAACCAGTATCATCACTGCCAGCACGAACATTCCGGCTGCGGTCAGAAGTAGCCCCGTGCTCATTCCTGCGGGCTTGAAATCAAGGACTACCGTGTGCTTCCCTGCCGGGACAGACAGGCATATCAGCGATCTGGACAGGCAGGTCCTGAGGTTCACAGGCTCGCCGTCGATGGTAGCGGTCCAGCCCTCTTCAAGCGGTATGGTCGTGAACAGCGCGCAGTTATCCTCCGCGTCTACCTCGAGTTCAAGGGTGTCGCCGTCCACGCGGGTCAGCGTGGTGGAAGCGTTCTTCTGCTGCATGGTTTCATTGAACTTAGCCAGAGCATTCTCGTCAATGTAATAGAACCACGCATTTGTGAAGTATACAGCCTTATCAAGCAATTTCAGCTTCACGCGGAATTCAGTACCCTTCTTGAACGTGCCGAGATACTCTATGCTGTAATTCTCGCGCAGGAAGTAATTTCCGCGGTAGATGTCGTTGACATAAAGCTGCGTTTCACGTTCGTATTTCGTCGGCAGGTACATATACACCGGGCCGTCCTCCTGGGCAGTCAAGGTGTATTCAATCCAGGCTTCTGCGTCCTCGTCGGTCTTTTTATAGCTGTAGTGCGCGTCCGTGGTGGAGCCTATGCGGATATTCTCGCTGTCAAACTCCACATCGTCTATGGAACGGAACACAGTCGTGCCCTTGTTCCCCGAAAGCATGGTGGCAAGCTTGTTCTGCGCCTGGAACGGTGAATACTCGTTAAGGTCAAACCCGATTATACCGCTGTCCGCGAGGTACGCGATGCCCAGCGCGTCCTTGTTTTCGTACACCTTTATAGCGGTGTCCGTTTCCACCGGGATAGTGTCGGTATACGGAACCGTCTTTTCGTTGGTCGCAAGAACGTACTTCACGCCGAAAATATCGTCGGTAAGCATGGTGGCGCCGTCGTAACGCGTGTAGTGTTCCCTGCCCGCAAAGCCGAGGGATTTCAGCAGCTCTATCGATTTGGCGTTAAGCGTGCTGGAGCTGTGGCTCATGCCGTACATTCTCAGGGCTATGGGGTCGTTTACGCAGCGGTGGAACGTCTTTTCCATGCGGTAGAAGCCGGGGTCCATCTCGTGTATCTTCTCGGTGACTTCCCTTGTCAGAGGAATGTCCCAACGGTAGCTTTCGCGGGTGGAGAACACGATATCGTCGTGCATCTGATAAAGCGACTGCGCGGTATTTAGCCCGGCTTCCGCGCAGACGAAAGCCGCAATGGCAATGCACACCGGCTTCTTCATGCCGTATCTGCGGTACACCCAGGCGAGTATAAGCACAGCAGCCAGTATCGCAAGCGGAATCCCCACCGTCAGCACCGGCTCGTAGTATTCGCTGTCGTCGGCAAGGTCCGCATAAAGCAGCATAGCCAGCAGAATTACGAACGCCACCGCAAAGCTGCGCCCGGGAACTTTCTTTATCTTTTCGAAAGCCTGCGCGCCGAAAACTATCAGCAGAAAGCTTATCATGAATGAATAGCGGTAAGGCAGCCAGTTAGGCATCTGTCCTCCGTGCCACATCATGTCCACCGGACGGATATACATGCACATCACCATGACGCCGATGAACACCGCGCTCGAAATTCGCTCCCGTGCGGTGAACCTGCGGCACGTGAAATACATCACCGCGCAGACCAGCGCCAGAGTGCCGCAGTAAAGTACCGGCATGCCCTCCATGCGCACCGTGTCGTATTCCGTCGGGAACAGCTTGATGAAGATATCCGCGATGTTGAAGCTTTCTGCAATTGAGTAATCCGGGTCGGAAAACGCGAATTTTCCGTTGGAAAGCGACTTGTACACCGGCAGCAGCATAAAGCAGGACATGAGTATCGCGCTGACCGAGCCTGCGCCGTACATTATCACCGCGCCGCAATACTCCCCGAAGCGCCTGTTTCTGCTCTTGCCGGAAGCCAGATACCACAGAAAATACAGCGCCGAGAAAATACCGCACATGTATCCGATATAGAAATTCGCAACGAAAATGTAAACCAGCGATATCACATAAAGCAGGAACTTCCGCTTGTCGCAGATGCTCTCAACGCCCATCGCTATCAGCGGTAACGCCACCAGACCGTCCAGCCACATGGGGTTCATGGTCTGCACGATAAAGAACCCGCAAAGCGCCCACATCACCGAAAACAGCACCGTGGTCATTCTGCCGCATTCCCGGTGCCTGCGCAGGAAAAACGCGCATGCAAGCCCCGACGCGCCCGTTTTTGCGAGCATCATCGTCATAAGTCCCTCGGTTATCATCGTCCGCGGGAATATCCACACCAGCAGGTTGAACGGGCTTGCGAGGTAATACCCGATTATGCCCATGAACTCACCGGAGAGGTTTCTGCTCCAGCTGTAAAAAAGGCTCTCCTTGCCTGCGAAAACATCGTACATGTAGTCGTAGTAGTACACGTACTGCGCGTTCAGGTCCAGCGAAAGCACGGAACGCGCCCCGAACGGCCACACCTGGAATATGATGTACGACACGAACAGTATGACTACAGGCAGCAGAAAAGACAGCCAGTATTCCCGGCTGTCCCATATTGATTTTCTGGCGCGGCAGAATACGCGCTTTGCCGCTGTAAGCGCCGTGTTATTTTCCATCTGCGCGCTCCTTTCCACCGGTCGTCCTTGCCACGATGTAGCGCGGACGCTGCTTTATCTCTTCATATATTTTCGACAGGTAGTATCCTATCACGCCCACGCCGAGAAGCACGCACGCACCCGTAATGAGTATCAGCAGAATGACCGTCGAAAATCCCTCGGCAGCCTGCCCGCAGAAGTACTTCACGAGCGTCTGTATCCCAAGCACCAGCGCCATTATTCCGAAGATCACGCCCACCCACGTGATAAGCCTGATGGGAACGTCCGTGAACGAAGTGATGTTGTTCAGCGCGAACCTGAAAAGGCTCTTCATGCTGAATTTGCTCTTTCCTGCGGCGCGGGGCTGCACGTCGAATTCCACGCGCTCCGTAGTAAAACCGACCCAGCTTGACAGCGCGCGGAAGAACGTTATGCGCTCCGGCAGTTCGTTCAGCGCGTTGATGACCTTTCTGTCAAGCAGCTTGAAATCGCTCGCGCCGTCGAGATTTATTCCCGACGAGGACTTCATCATCTTGTAGAAGCTGCGTGCGAATATCTTGTGGAACAGCCCCTCCTTGCCGCGGGAACGCTTTATCGCTTCCACGACTTCCGCGCCGCCCTGCCACAGCTGATACATCTGCGGGATAAGCTCCGGCGGGTGCTGCAGGTCGCAGTCTATGACCACAGCGCAGTCCCCGCGGGCATTTTTCAGCCCCGCGAATATCGCGCCCTCCTTGCCGAAGTTCCTGGAAAACCCAAGTCCGCGGACGCAGGGGTCGCTGTCGTGCGCTGCACAAATCTCTGCCCACGTGGTATCGCGGGAACCGTCGTCCACGAATATCAGTTCGTATTCAATAGCCGCGTCGCTAAGAATTCCAGCGATGGTCTGCGCGGTGCGGCGTATATTCTCATTTTCGTTGTACGACGGGATTATAACTGATAACATTGCCGATTTTTCACGCTCCATCATTCGCCTATTATCTTGACAAGGACTGTTTTTTCGCGGCAACCGTCAAAATCGCCGTACATTATGTACTGCCTGGGACCAAGCTCCAGCCTGCCGTCGGTTATCGGCACAGTGACGCTTGCGCCGAGGAGCATCTGCTTCATGTGAGCCGCTCCCGCGCTGGAGTAATCGACCTTGTATTCGCTCTCGCCGGGCACGATTTTTTTCAGCATCTCGGACCAGTCTGTATAAAGCTGCTCACGGTCGTTCTCAAGGAACACAGCAGATGTCGTGTGCTGGGAATACACCACGCACAACCCGTCAGAAATAAGGCTCCTGCGCACGCATTCCTCCACCTCGTATGAGAGGTTAAGAAACTGCTCCGGCTCGTCGCTGGTTATGATAAGCTGCTGTCTGTAGGTTTTCATTTTCATGCCCTCCGCTACTCTTTTTCACTCACTGTGAGAACTCCGCTTTCCAGCGAAGCATGTATCAGATGTCCACCGCCGTTGAAGCTGTACATGCGGCTACCTGAAAAACTTCCTTTAAGCAGGTCGGTTTTCAGTTCGCCGGTATCCGTTTCAAAATCCAGCGCAACGCTGCTTCCCTTTGGGTAGATAAGCTCCGCGCTGCCCGTGCGCGACTGTATGCTGCTCCCCGCGATAACGCTGTAAAAATCCAGCGTGATATCTCCGCTGCCCGTCGCAAGACTGCACAGCGAGCGCGTGTCCTCCGACAGGATATCGCCGCTGTTAGTCACAACGGTGATTCGATCACTGTCTATGTCGCCAAGGGTGACGTCCCCTGAAGAGGTGTAGATAACGATGTCGCGGTAATATTCCCGCGGGAGATAAAGGCGCAGCCCGTAGTCGCTGGTGTCCCCCGCGAAAAGCGAGATCACCACATCGCTGCTTTCCGTTATGGTCAGGGAATTATCCCCGACCTCCGCTTTAAGAGGAACATCGTTGTTCCACAGGAACCGTATTCTGTCGCCGTCGTATGGCGTGACGGCAACAGGGGTCCTCAGCAGGTCAACGCTGATGTATTCGCACAGCGGGAAGTACTCTTCCCCCTGCATTGCCGAGCCGAGGCTCTCGCCAGGTATCATCACGGCAGCCGTTCCGAAGGCGGCGGCCAGTACCCCGGTAGCTATCAGCCAGCGATGAAGAACAGCATGCCTCAAACCAACACCTCCAGCGTTACAGCGGCTTCCAGCCAAGGAGAATATCGCATCTCCTGCGCACCCTCACATACAGCCCGGATATCAGGAACCCCAGTTCCACAGCCGCAATGCCGCAGAAAGCCGCGCCGAATGCAGCCGCAAGCCCACCGAAAAGCATAGTTTCCGCAGACAGCGATGTGACTATGAAATCCGCGCGGAAAACCTTGACGGCAAGCCCGAAAAAGCTGACCGTCACCCCCGCAGGGATACCGAATGCAGCCGCGCAAAGCAGTGCGAACATTACGCAGAACACTGCCAGAAACAGCGCCGCAAAGCCCGCTTTCATCATAACCACCCTGAATTTCAAAAACTCACCACCGTTCACCGAACTCTGTTACTTTGCGGACTTCTTCCATGTTCTTGTGAGCATGGGCAGGAGCATTCCGCCGAGTGCGTTGCCGAGGATAACAACAACAACGAAAGCCAGGTTGCGCAGCGTGAATGTATCCTCGCCGATAGCCGCGCCGTTGTAGAAAGAATTCGCAATGGAATGGTCGAACCCGCTGAAGATGAACACCGGCACGCAGAGGAACACGCCGATCTTCTGACCGCGCTTCCAGAGGTCCACTGCGAGGTACATCAGCAGACCGCAGAGGATAGAGGAAAGTATCCACTTTTTCGGGTCGGCAGCAAGCTTTGAAGCGTAGCTTGCGCGGGCGCTTTCCGCGATGTCGGGCAGGCAGACGCTCACCAGCATTCCCATGACGAATGTCGTAAGGATATTCACCAGCAGTATCAGCAGGACCAGTCTTATGTACTTGAAATCGCTGAAATGCTCTGCGATGTATCCGACTTTACCGGTGTAAAGGTTGAAGCCGTACTCGCATATCGCGAAAAGTCCCAGCGAGAACAGGATCGCGCCTGCCCACATCATACCTGACTTTGTGCTCGCAAGAAGCACGCAGCCGCCTATTGAAATAAGTATTCCTGAAGCTATCGCTTTCTTTATGTCTGTTATCATTTAACCTGTTGCCTCCGATTTTGTTCTACACTTTATATTTTTATCTTTTTTCAAGTAATGCCACGCATTCCACATGGCTCGTCCGCGGAAAAAGGTCGAACGGGCGCACTTTTTTCAGAGAATACCCCAGTTCCGTCAGCCGTTTGCAGTCCCTTGCAGCAGTGGCTGCGTTGCATGATATCATGACTATGCGCTCCGGGGACATTCCCGCGCAGGCTGTAAGAGTGGCTTCGTCGCAGCCCTTTCGCGGTGGGTCGAGTATTATAACGTCCGGCCGCTCACCGGAATTCTCCAGCTTCTGCGCTGCCTGCCCCGCGTCTGCGCATATGAACTCCGCATTCTGTACGGAATTGCGCGCCGCGTTTTCGCGTGCATTCTCCACCGCCTGCGGAACTATTTCCGCGCCGATGAGCCTGCGCGCCTGCTTCGCCATTGAAAGCCCGATGGTCCCCGCGCCGCAGTACAGGTCAAGCAGGAGCTTCCCCTCCGGATGCGCGAATTCCGCTGCCTGGCGGTAAAGCGCTTCCGCTGCCGGGGTGTTCACCTGATAGAACGATCTCGGAGAAATTTCAACATTTACTCCACACATCGTGTCTTTTATGACTTCCCTGCCACAGAGCACCTGTTCCTCTTCACCGAGAATGACGTTGGTGCGCTCGCGGTTGATGTTCAGCACGACACCGGTTATCTGCGGGAATTTCTCCGCAGCGGCACGCGCCAGCTTCGCGAATTCCGGGACCCTGCGCCTTGCCACGAGGCAAAGGCATACTTCCCCGCTGTAATGCCCGCGGCGCAGGTAAATATGCCGCAGCACGCCCTCGTGCTTCTCTTCATTATAAACGGAAATACGCAGTACGTCTGCCTGCTGCATGACGAACTGCGTTATCTCTGAAAAGAGTTCCGGCTGTAATGCGCACTTCTCCACCGGAATGACCCTGTGGCTGCGCTCCGAAAAGAACCCGCAGACCGTCTTTCCGTCCTGCTTTGCGACTGGCATCTGCAGCTTGTTGCGATATTCCTCCGGGGACTGGCTGCCCTGTATCGGCAGCAGTT